>CAXNGM010000089.1:0-7904 GCA_964201695.1 Bacteroidia bacterium
GGAAAATATTTTATAAAACAACCCATTCAGATTATGGAACATACCATAGTGAAGAAAGGAAATGATTCGGGCAATGATAATGTAACATTTTCGACTTTGGTAAAGAATATCAAAACTGGAACCCGCGAGAATTTAGGAGAAAAAACAATTTCCCTTTTTGAAGATGGGATAACCATTGGAACTGACATGATGATCGGGGATACCATGTATAAGAGTCAGTTAAAAATAATGCCCCCTTCAAACCAAGAAATCCTTCATCCTTTTTATCCTTTAGTGAATCTGTATGATCCTCTGATGATTGCTTATTGGAATGAAACCGATTCATTAAAAAACAAGACAATTACATACAATTGTTTTTGGACGAATAATTATCCTGGTCGGGTTTGTTGGTTTCCCGATTTCCCTATTTTCTGGAACGATAACGGGGAGAGTATTCAAGGTCAAATAGCTTACTATAAAAAAGATACAATCCAAGTTGGCGAAGAATATATTATTCCAACGCATACCGAATTACATATCGATGAAATAAGCTTATTTAAAAATGAACTTTTGATGAAGATATTGAGTGAAAAAGCAGCCGATATTCAATTAAGTATCTTTAAACAATCGGGGGAAGAAATTAAACTCGATAAATCAATCATAAAACTTAATTCTGGCTATACCCAATTTTCTTATATTCTACCTAATATACAGATGAATGAGACCATTCAAATAAAGTTAAATATGAATAATAAAAAGAAAGAACTCATTCAGGAATACCGCATTATGTCTCGTGAAAACAATTAAAATAAATTCAATCGTATGAAAGTTCAATTGCTTTACTTTTTATTATTCCTAGGACTTCAATTCTCTGTTAATGGACAGTCTGTATTTATAGATAAAGCACTTTCAGCCAATGATCACAAACGAAAAATTCCATTGTTTGATGCTATCAATTTGGGTTTTAATGGAGTTTCGGCTGAGTTGAAATTGAAAAAAAATGGTGAACTCTATTGTGGAAATAAAACGCTCAAAGAATTGTATTTAGATCCATTGAAATTGAAATCCGAAAATGGAATCAAAAACATCCATCCAACACATACCGATGAATTTATTATATTTTTAAAAATTGTAAGTGATAGTAATTCAACATTCGAAGCATTAGTGAGGGAAATTGAGCCATATAAAGATATTTTAACTTCTTTTGAAGGAACGAAGCGAAATAAGAAACCTGTTCGAATTGTCATTGGTGGCAATGTTCCTTTTTTAAAGATTTTCAATTCAGACAAACGCTATCTTTTCGCAGAAGAATCGGCACTGAAGCTAGATTATTCGAAAGACCAAACCTTCACTTTTTTAGCAGGCCTCTCTCTAAAAAACAACTATAAATGGAAAGGCGAGAAAAATATGCCGAACATGGAATATATGAACTTGATAACCCATGTAAAAAATGCGCATAAAGCGGGTCGTTTGGTCCGATTGTACGATATACCAGAGTTGCCTAATGCCTTCGATATTCTATATGGTTCAGGCATCGATTTCATTGAAATTGACGATATTATCAGCTTTTCAACATATTGGCAGAATCGAAAAATCAATTAAATTCCAATTCAACATACTAACATTTCATATCTCATAATTAATGGGATGTGTTTGCGTTGGAGGAATAAACATTCCGAAATTAGCATTATGTTGAATCGTGTTTCATTAATTTTCAGAAATAGTTGGAAGTATATCCGAAAGCCATTGCTCTGGCTTAGTATATCTTTTACTGCATTACTGATAATTGCCTCTCTTATGGCATATATTTTTGAAGACGATGTAAAGGCCTATTTCCTTCAAAAAATTAACACCCAACTGAATATCCGAGTTGAAATAGGACAGATCGATTTTAGTTTGCTCAGTCATTTTCCTCAAGCAAGCATTTCACTTGAACAGGTTGTTGCCCATCATTCAAAACCATACAAGGGAAAAGGTAATTTCATTGAGGCAGAACAAATTGATTTTAGCTTTGGTGTGTTTGAATTATTCAGTGGTAATTATTCAATAAACCGCATTGACATTCAAAATGGATCTATTCATATTCTTAGAGATGCTCAAGGCGTGGTTAATTACGATTTACTAAAATCGGGAAACAACGATACAAATGAACGTGTCGATTTTAAATTAAATGCAGTCTTTGTTACGAATGTGAATATGACAATAGAAGATGTTCCGTCCGATTTTTCCACTTCGTATTTAATCAAAAAAGGCAAGTTTAAAGGTGATTTGTCGAATGATATTTTCACACTAAAAGTGGCAAGTGATATTGAAATCAAGCAATTGAAATCCGATAAAATAACTTGGATCAAAGAACGTGATGCATTCATTGAAATGGGTATTGAAATAAATAAAAATACCCAAGTTTATACCTTCATTGATGGAGGTATTCAACTAGCCGATTTGAAATTCAATGTATCAGGTAAATTACAAAACAAGGACGTCTTAGGCATGGATCTTGAATTTGGTGGAGTCGATTTAGATATTAGTTCTTTTTTATCGCTTTTACCCAAAGAATATTCGAAGGAAATAAGCAAATACAAAAGCGATGGAATATTTTATTGCAATGCAACGCTCAAGGGCAATTGGAGCAAATCTGAACATCCGTACTTCAATGCAGAATTTAAGATTGAAGATGCTAGTATTCGTCAGATTGAACACGATATTGAATTGAAGAATGTTAAATTAAGCGGACGCATACACAATGGAAATAATCATTCATTAGAGAGCTCAGTCCTTGATTTAAATAAGGTTTATGTTGAGTTAAATGATGGAAAAGCAAGTGGTGAAATTCACCTACGCAACTTCAAAAATCCTTATATAAAAGCGCGAACTTCAGCATCATTCAATTTATTGGATTTAGATAAATTCTTTTCACTCAAACCCGTTCATTTTGCTTCTGGAAATGCGAGTTTAGATCTTGCCATTGAAGGAGAATTAAAGAATAATACCCTAATTTCTCATTCAACTTCTGATATCATAAAGGCCGAGGGTTTATTGAAGTTAAACGATGTTTCCTTTAACATTGATGGTGATTCATTGACATATAATGGATTTTCGGGAAATTTCGATTTTAATAACAACGATGTTCGTGTCGATAATTTTAAAGGGAAAGCAGGAAAAACCGATTTCCTTATGAAAGGAACTTTAGGTAATGTATTTGGTTATCTTTTTAGTAAAGACCAAGCAATCACAATCACTTCAACCGTTCAAAGCAATTTGGTTTATTTGGATGAGCTTTTTGCTCGTCACGCAACAAATACAAACCAAAATGATTATCGTTTTCGCATATCCCCTAGACTTAAACTCAAGCTCAATGCCCGAGTTAATCAATTGCAATTCCGGAAGTTTATTGCGCGAAATATTATTGGTGATTTCCGAGTGGAGAATCGAGAATTAATTGCCGAAAAACTCGACTTAAAAACGATGGGAGGTAACATTCGATTAGCTGGTTCTGTTAATGGAAAACAAGAAGAACATCTCATACTGAATTGCACTGCTAATTTGAATAAAGTTGATATTGCTCAAGTATTTAATGAATGTGAGGATTTTGGTCAAGATGTTTTGAAGAAAGAGAATATACAAGGTAAATTGGATGCTGATGTTCAACTAAATACACTTGTTTCGTCGGGATTAGTTATAGACCTCGATAAATTGTTTGCAACAGCCAACATCGTTATAAATGAAGGAGCGCTTCTTAATTTTGAGCCATTAAATAATTTATCGCGCTTTATTAGTTTGGATGAATTACGAAATGTCCGTTTCTCAACATTGAAAAATCAGATTGAAATCCGGAATCGAAACGTGATTATTCCTCGTATGGATATTGTTTCAAATGCTCTCAACATAGGAGTATCGGGCACGCATAATTTCGATAATGAGGTTGATTATCATTTCGAATTGTTTTTGTCCGATTTATTAGCTAAGAAAGCAAGGAAATCGAAAAAAGAAAACGAAGAATTTGGAGTAATTGAAGATGACGGTTTGGGGAAAACACGGTTGTTTATTTCCATGAAAGGCCCTGTTAACAAACCAAGCATTTCATACGATAGTAAAGGAATGCAACAGAAGTTTCGGGAAGATTTGAAAAATGAAAAGAAATCAATGAAACAAATTCTCAAAGAAGAATTTGGAATGTTTAAGAAAGATACCAGTCAGATTTTTAATCCCAAAGATCAAACCCCAAAACCTAAATCAAAGAAGAAAGTGCTCATTGAATTTGATAATTAAAATGCGATAAATAATATCACACTTCAATCTTAAATAATCATTCGGTAATGAATACAAGTACTCCCGACCCCAATCTATTGTTAGACTTAGTGAAAATGCGCATGCCGTTTGGGAAATTCAAAGGAATCATTTTGAAAGATCTTCCAGTGAATTACTTAGAGTGGTTCGACCGGAATGGTTTCCCTGAAGGTAAATTAGGAATGCTCCTACAGACCTTATTGGTTATAAAGAGTAATGGACTCGAGGATTTATTGAAAAAATTATAAGCCCCTCATGATAAGCCAACAACAGAAATCAATCAGAAATCAATTCAATGTTACTTATTAAGACTTCCAATAAATTTATAGAAATCCACTTCGCTAAAATTCTCTAAACCATCATATTCTCCAAGTTCCATTTTTAACAATCGAACATCAAGCCATTTTTTAAGCTTAAGCTCACCTTGAATAATATTAATTATTAAATGTTCATGATTTTGAAATTGCCCTAACTCTTGAGCCTGGTATTCAATAGTAACATACACATTAATAATTTCATTTTCGATGTTAACGGAATCGATAATTAACAATTCTATATTGCACATTCCATGATATTCGCCTGTTAATTTATTGATTCTCTCTTTAGGATATTCTGATAATTTATTGATGCATGAATTGAATTTATCAGTATTGAATTTGACGCCCCCAACCTCATTATTTTTTTTATTGAGCTCAGGACTCAATTCTAATGACGAATAAAACCTCGTAACATACCCCTTAATAATTAAATTATTGAGAATTTTTGAATCTTTCACTAAGCTATTATTGCCATTGTTTAGCTTCAACAATTCTTCTTTTTTACTATCCAACTCATTAATAATATTCTTGCTCTCATTATCTTTCAAAGCAATATCTTCTTTTAACTTATTAATTTCGGAATTTTTAGAGCTTATCTGACTTTCTAAATTTGAAATTATTGAATTTGATTGAACCAATTTTTGACTACTTAGAGTTCGATCATTTTCAATAATTGCTTTTAAACTATCAACATTATTTTTAAGAATATCGATTTGTTCTTTTTTAGATTGTGAAAATGTAAAACTCACTTTTAAAAGGAGTATAATAAAAAAATATTTTTTCATATTGGAGAGTTAAGAATTGCATAAAAATATAGCTTTTGTAGTTAATTTCATTTTTTAAATATAAGAATGTAAATTATTCATTTTTAATGCATTATGATAGATCACAAATTGCATTTTGATGGTTTAGAGAACAAAATCTGTTAAATATTCGAGATTTCAAGAAGCGAATAAGGATAAAAGCGATTTGGTATTCCCCTATCTCAAAACAGTCAAGGACTTTAAAGACAAATTTGAAATTCAAAGGAAGATTGCCTTTACTGTAGCGAACCTAAATAAAAGCTTAAAACAAATAGGAGAAGACCTCAAAATCGACAAGAAGCTAACCCTCCATATCGCCAGACATACGTTCGGCAATATCTCGGGCGATAAGATTTCAATTCAAATGCTCCAGAAACTTTATCGCCACTCATCAATCACATTAACGATTGGGTATCAATCGAGTTTCATACATAAAGATGCAGTTGACGCTTTTATTTTTTGGTTATTCTTTTCAATAATAGTATGTTTGACTTACGAACTGCTTCAAATAGAAGGTCTAATTAATGGGCCCCTTTGACATGTTTGACATTCTTGCTTATATCATAGCAATCCTATTTTCATTTTCAATACTTCCAAAAAATCAAAACATATATTCCTAAATTATGAAAAACAAATATTCAGCCCTTGTCCTCATTACATTTGCCTTTTTATTAGTTTCATGTTCATTTCAGAGTAATTTCTACCAGGTTTACGAAACTGTTCCTGAAAATGGAAAGCTCTCAAATAGTGAGGTAGTATTTGAAGACGATAATTGTAAAATATCCTACAATCTTTGGGAAAACAGGGGTGATATCGGATTTGACATTTACAATAAAACCAATGATAACCTTATCCTCCATAAGGATAAATCATTCTTCATTTTAAACAACTATGCTTATGATTACTTTTTAAACCGAATAACTTCTAATTCTTCTAGCAACAGCATCACATCATCATCAGGTTACACCAATTACAATAAATACTTGTACAACAACCGTTTCTCATCAAGTTCTGGATCTTCACAAAGTTCATTCTCATCAAATGCGACTGCATACAATGAGAAAAACCAAATTATCATTCCTCCCAAAACAAACAAAAGAATCTCTGAATATTCAATTGTCAATTCGTTTTACAGTAACTGCGATGCATTAAAATTCCCTACAATTCGAAAAATTAAAAAACTAAGTTTCGATAAAAGTAATTCGCCTTTTGTTTTTTACAATCTGATTGCATACGAAACGAATGGAAAAATTACCCAAACCGAAAATAAATTCTATGTATCAAGCATCACCAATATACCTGAAAGTGAAATGCTTATATCTGTAAACAAAGACAAGTGTGACGATATCGAATCTCAAAACAGTAGTTACTACAATAAAATTTATGTCTTAAAAGATAACTTTCCGAATAGATTTTATATCATGTACAACATGAAATACGATTCAGAAAAGCATTAATTTTCGAAACCTACTACTCCCCCATTCCAATCTTTTTCTTGCACGATTGGCAGAAATCAAGCGTTTCCATATCTACTTGTGAGATAAGTCCTCTTGCGTCATTCATTAAGCATTGCCTGTTACTAATGCAATGATCTAAACCCAGGTTGTGGCCAATTTCATGAATACATACTTTCTTAAGCCGCTCCAAGAACTTTTCATTACTCACCTTCGCTTTCGCCTTATTCAATCGGGCTGTTGAAACTACGCAGGTTTCTCCGGGTCGATAACCTAATCCAAACACTCCCCATTCTTTAACTCCGCGCTCTTTGTTGTGAGTTACAATATCAACATTTGTAAGCAAAAGTGTATTAAGTTTAGAATTGTATTTCTTTAAAATCTTATCTGCAACATATCTTCCATGGGGAGAATTCTTCAAGTCAGGAGAAAGACTTTGTTTGGAATTGATTATAACTTGATAATGAAAAAAGTCAATGACACTTTGCTGCACAAAATTTAGATGAGCAATGGGCACATCGCCTAATGGTGTAATGTAAATGATTGGTGTATCTGATTTTACGACTTCAGAAGATTTAGGATCATTTACAGTTTCATTAACACAGGATACTAAAATGAGAAGTATCGTGTAAAGTGAATGTCTTGGTTGGATTTTCATTGAACAAAACCTTTAGAAGTTTAAATAAGCAAAATGCAAATTGAGGTGATGATAATGTCGTTAATAGAAAAATAGTTAAAGCACTTAGAAATTCATTAAATCAACAACTTGATTATTTTCTCTTTAGTATAATTAAGTATGCAATTATTTTAGGAGAAATCGAAATGTTTTATCAAGCACTGGTTTATGCGCTCATTTATTTTTCAATGCGCTTATTTTTTCCTTCGGGCATTATTGTAGTGGTCGGGAAAAACTGGACAAGTTGAACATAAACAACAAACTCCTAAATTTCCCTTATGAAACGCGAACGAAGAAAATTCACCAATGCTTTTAAAACTGAAGTTGTTTTAGAAGCTCTCAAAGAAAAGAAAACGATTTCAGAGCTTGCAGAAAAGTACAAGCTTTA
>CAXNGM010000090.1:0-7868 GCA_964201695.1 Bacteroidia bacterium
TTTTTCAAGGATTTGGAAACCTTGAAAGTTGCAGGTGTTATGATTGCAGCTGCAAGTATTTCAAAATTTTTAGCGGCTTGGCTTACTCAAAAAACATTTCGATTTTCGGCCGATCAACGTAAATTGATTTTCGGTTTAAGTAGTGCTCAAGCTGCTGCAACATTGGCTGCAGTTTTAGTTGGCTATAACATTATTATAGGACAAACAGCTTCAGGTGAGCCCATC
Organism: Bacteroidia bacterium; assembly: GCA_964201695.1. Lineage (GTDB taxonomy): Bacteria > Bacteroidota > Bacteroidia > M30B66 > M30B66 > CALQRR01. Next base: position 226 of record CAXNGM010000090.1, read on the forward strand.
CGCCTCTTGAGTGAAAATATTTTAAATGGGACGATTTTAATGATCCTTTTCACCTGTACAATTGCATCATTTGTTGCTCAAAAAGGCGCTAGCAATCTGGCACTAGCAGAAAGTGAAAATATGGACGAGCAAGAAGATTCGGTTGAGAAAATACTCATGCCTATTAATAATATTGAATTAACAGATGGGCTTTTAGAATTAGGAATTCTTGTTAAGTCGAAGAAAAACAATCATGGTTTTTATGGATTAGGAATTGTAGCCACTCTCGATAAAAATGCGGATGACGAAAAAAAACTCAAGAAAGTTTTGAGTCAGGCAGCAATATCTGCATCAGCAACAGACTCCGTTTTACATGAATTGATTCGTTACGACGATAGTGTTGTTAATGGAATTACGAATGTTATTAAGGAACATAAAATCACTGATTTAATATTGGGTATTGATCAAAACAAAGGGATTTCGGATGCATTTGAAAAAAATCTTTCAGAAGGTATTTTAGTTAAATCGAATGCAACTACTTTGCTTTTTAATTCAACACAACCAATAGGTACAATTAAGCGGCACATTGTTATAGTTCCTAAAAATGCTGAAAAGGAATTGGGCTTCCCTTTTTGGATTATCAAAATTTGGAATATTGCGAAAAACTCAGGGTGCGAAATGGTTTTTTATACTTCTCAATCATCTGCAAAAATTATTTCCGAGATTCAATCCAAACATCCAATTGACTGCTCTTTCGAATCTTTTGAAGATTGGAATTCAATAGAAAACATTCTTAATGAAGGGAAGGTTGATGATAATTTTGTGATAATTTTGAGTAGGAGAAATAAAACATCCTACCATCCTGAAATGTCCAAAATAAATAAACTACTTACCAACAAATTTTTAAGTAAAAGTTTTATGATCATTTACCCTATGCAGTATGGAGTGTTTGATGATTATCAAACGGACTATAAAAACCCATCATTCAATGAATCCATTGAAAAATTGGATGAAATTAGAAAGAGCGTATTTAAGTTATTTCGAATAAAATAAATTTGGCTTACTTGATAAATAGTTTTATAATTGGCATAATTTTAAAATAATGAATAAGGATAAAATTATTACTAAAACCGAGGATGTCATTTATTTGATTTTATCTGTTCTTGCAATACTTTTCATTATTATCGAAGTCATTGATTTAGCATTCGTTTTTTATAGAGAAATTCGCGATTTTTCATTTAATGATTTGAAGCCATTGGGACTTTCAGGAGTTCCAATATTTTTTAATATCATCATAACACTTGAAATTTTAGAAACTTTCAAAAATCATCATAGCGATATTTTAGGAAAGGTAAAATTGATTTTGTTAATAGCAATAACCGCCATCGTAAGAAAATTAATAACTCTAGATATCAAGTATTCCGAATATCACTTGGTTTTTGGAATATCTGTTTTAATACTATCACTTTGTGTAGGGTATTATTTCCTCAACAAAAAAGATAAATCAATTTAATAATATAAATTTTCTCAATGAAAACAATACTAAATAAAATAACTGCACTAACTCTTGTTTTTGCATTGCTTAGTTCAAATGTAATCCCCTGTACCGGAATAACCCTCAAATCAAAAGATGGGGGCGTTGTTGTTGCACGTACCGTAGAGTGGGCCTTAAATGACGCTCAACACAACAAAATTTTGGTTGTCCCACGTAATAAAAAGTTTGTTGGACAAACACCAGAAGGCAATAATGGAAAACGTTGGGATGGGAAATATGGTTTTGTTACTTTAACTGCATATGGTCAACCTTATGGGCCGGACGGAATGAATGAGGAAGGTTTATATGTTGGAGTTTATTATTTGCCCGATTACGCTGAATATGGAATATACAATCCTGCGAAAGCTGATAATTCGATGAGTGTAGGAGATTTGATGCAATGGATGTTGTCGTCATTTAAGACAGTAGACGAAATAATTACAAATCTCAATTCAGTTCTTGTTGTAAATGTTGATAATAAAGAATTTGGAGGTGCCGCTTTACCATTTCATTACAAAATTGTTGATCCAAGTGGAAATAGTAAAATAATTGAAATCGTAAACAAAGGAGAAGTGAAGGTTTACGATCCTTATATTGGTGTTATTACAAATTCACCAACGTATGATTGGCACCTAATCAATCAACGGAACTATCTTAATCTTTCAACAGCTCCTAACAATGCAATGACTTTCGAACCATATACATTAAAGCCTATAGGTGGTGGTTCTGGTTTAATTGGTTTGCCGGGCGACTTTACACCTCCTTCAAGATTCGTGAGAGCTGCTGCTTTTACTGCATCGTGTAGGCCCTTAGAGACATGTCTGGATGCGGTATTTGAATCGTTTAGGATTTTAGATAATTTCAATATTCCACTTGGAGCACAAGTGCCTAAAGATCATTTGCCAACTGATATTGTTAGTGCAACACAGGTTACATCTTCCTCAGATCTGAAAAATAAAGTTTATTACTACCACACCATGTGGAACAGACAAATTCGTAAAATTGATTTAAATGCCATTGATTTTGCCACAGTAGAAGAGCAGATAATTGATGATGATGCATCAAAAACAAATACTGTGAAAGATGTAACTCCAAAGTTGATTCCCAAAAAAAGCAAGAAAAAATAAATTAAAGATAGCTAAGCAATGAAAAAACTTTCTTTCTTTTTAATTACAATCATCTTTTTCGCTCTTAATCTGCAAGGATTTTCGCAAAATGGTACTGATGAAAAACTAAATCTCCCGGGTGATAATTTGAACTTATATGCAGTTCTAAATCTTTTTCAGGAATCCGAAACCATCGAATTATTCGAAAAAAATTTAAATGCCGAGGATTCTAAAATCAACAATCTTGATTTGAATAACGATGATAAAATTGATTACATAAAAGTAATGGATAATGTTGATGGTGATAATCATCTTATTGTCTTACAAGTTGCAGTAAACGAAAAAGAAAATCAAGATGTTGCCGTATTTAGTGTTAGTAAAGACGAAAACAAACAAATCAACATTCAACTTATTGGAGACGAAGAATTATACGGTAAAGATTATATAATAGAACCTAATTCCTCAGATTCTGGCGCACAAGGTGGAACACCTAATCCCGGATATTCAACAAATACGACAAATTCGGAAGGTAATACGGTTGTGGTGGAAAAAACAGTTATTGTTCAAGTTCAAACGTGGCCAGTAATAACCTACATGTATACACCGTATTATGTTCGATGGAACTCTCCTTGGTATTGGGGATATTATCCGCCATATTGGAATCCATGGAGACCCTATTATTGGGATTATTATTACGGTTATCATTCACATTGGCATTCTCATTATCATGGTCACTATCATAATAGCCATTATTATCGTAATCCATTGTATCAAAATAGCTATTACAGCAGAAGTCGTTCTCAGTCGACTACAGTTAAGAATAATCAAGTCAACGGAAGTTATAATAAGACCTATTCAAAGCCAGACTCAAGAAAAGAGGGGGAGTTGGAGTCTTCGCAAAAAAATCAGAATAGTACACGTCCTTCTTTCCCAACATCAGGCAATTCAAATGGAGCTATTAAACCTTCGGAGAGTCCCACTAATACTGGTAATGTTGGATCAACTAATACATCCAATACCGATGCTAAATCTCCAGTAAACAATACTACTAAACCAGCAAATCAAACTACGAAAAATCCATCTGTTAAAACACCTTCCAAACCCAAACCTACACCTTATAAGCCAGCACCATCAAAGCCTAAACCTGCGCCATTTAAACCCAAGCCGTCGCCAACGAAACCTAAACCAACCCAAACCATTCCAAGATGAAAAAAGTAATTATTTTAACATTAGCTAGTTTGACAATTAGTTTGAGTTGTTTGGCACAATTATCAATTCGAGGACATTTAGGGATTAATACACAAAAAATAGATTTTGAGACCATTCAAGGCCAAATAAAAGGATCGACTGGTTTAAGTATCGGTTTAGATGCTCAATTTGGGAATAGGTTTTATTTTCAACCAGGTATTAATTACTCGGCAAAAAAATTTAAAATAGATGGAATTGGAGAGATAACTGCGAATAAAATTAATGTGCCTGTTATGTTTGGATTAAGAATGTTTAAACCGAAAGGTAGTTTCTCAAATAACATTCGAATTTTTGTTGGACCGAATATTTCAACCACCGTCAGTGAAAAGTTTTCGAGTGCTATTACCGATATAAATAAAGATGATTTAAAAGACTTCAATTTAGATGCAATTGCAGGTGTTGGTGTTGATGTAAGGATCTTTTTCATCGATTTAGGTTATAAGTATGGTTTGAATGATTACATAAGTAAAAATGGTAAATCAGCACCGCTTAATAGTTTTTTAGTCAATTTGGGAGTTCGTTTCTGATTTAATTGTTAAGAATTCATTGAAAATCATAAACTTCTTTTATACAGCACGAAAGATTTCACACGTCATTAAAATTAACTATGAAAACTGCAATGCATTTGCGTGTGCTACTTATTTTGTTGCAATTTCTTGTAATTGATCTTTCTGCCCAATCCTCCATAATAAAACCGGGATTCGACAAAGAAGAGTTTATTGAGCTACTTAAAGTTTCAAGCCGACAGGGCGATTCTTTATACAATCCAAACTTTCCTGCTCCCCAATTCTTTGAGAAAATTTACCGTTCAAAAGTAATGGGTTTGGCTAATCGCTGGGATCTTTGGTTGTCGGATGAATCTACAGCTGTTATTAGTATTCGAGGAACTACCATGGAAACCGCAAGTTGGCTTGAGAACTTCTACGCTGCGATGGTTCCTGCTAAAGGGCAACTTAAATTATCGAACGACTTTGTTTTTGATTATCATTTGTGCGGTGACGAAAAAGCGGCAGTTCACACAGGCTGGTTAATTGCAACAGGATTTCTTTCAAGAGACATTTTACCAAAATTGGATTCACTGAGTAAAATTGGTGTTAAGCAGTTTTACATTATGGGACACAGTCAAGGTGGAGCAATTGCCTATCTCTTAACAGCACATTTTTTAAATCTTCAAAAGGAGAAGAAAATCTCTGAACAACTTGTATTTAAAACGTATTGCAGTGCTGCTCCCAAGCCAGGTAATTTGCATTTTGCCTACGCATACGAAAAAATGACTCAAGGTGGATGGTCTTTTACAGTAGTAAATTCAGCCGATTGGGTTCCGGAAGCTCCATTTTCCATTCAAACCACGATGGATTTCAATCCTGCAAATCCCTTTGCAAATGCAAAAAATGCAATTAAAAAAGCGCCATTCATAAAGCGGATTGCGATGAATTATTTTTACAATAGTTTAGATAAACCAACCAAGAAAGCAAATAAACGTTACCAGAAACAATTGGGAAAAACGTTGGGAATGTTTATCAAAAAGAGTCTGCCCGAATATGAAACTCCAACCTTTTTTAACTCCAATAATTATGTTAGAACGGGAGATAACATCGTTCTTTTTGCAGATTCAAATTATTACAATTTATTTCCAATCGATAAAGAGAAAATTTGGACGCATCATGCTTTCGAACCCTACTTGTATTTGTGCGAAAAATATTCAGATGATTCACTGATTTCCGTTCAAAGTCAAAGTCTTGGAACAGCTATCATAAATGCAGAAATTACAAACAAAACTTCACTCGACAGTATTGTTATTTACGATAAAGAAAATTCATGGAAAATTAAATCATCTTTAAAATTTAAAAATGGGAATTTTGAATTTGATACATTAAATGGAATTGAAAATAAGATTTATTCCCTATTTATTTTTATAAACGGAAAGCAAAATGAGTTAGGTAAAATTGAGTTGTCGCCCAACCATACTTTTTCATTCCAACTAGATGAACGAATGCCTCATTCATCCATTCGTTATTCAGGGTATCATGCCAACATTAATAATTTTATGGCATTTATCAGTAAACAGCAATTTCAATTGTCTCAAACGTTGGATGATATTATTACGCAGGATTCACTTGAACTTTTAATCAATGAAAAGAAAGCACTTATAATCGAACAAAGTTCTAAATTCAAAGTGACAGAAACTGATTTAAACTCCAATTTGCTCGATTACGATAACTTTTGCAAAACGCTTCTTCAGAAAAATCAAAAGGTTCAATACAAAAATTCGCTTTCCGGTTTGGTAGGGAATCAATTCACGTTTAAAGATAAAAACGGGAAAAATGTTTCCTTGGATAATTTTCGGGGGAAGTACATTTATATTGATGTTTGGGCAACATGGTGTAAACCTTGCAGAGAAGAATTCCCATTTTTAGATTCACTAAAAAAGCATTTTAAAGATGAGAATGCGGTTCAAATTATTGCTGTTAGTGTTGATAAAGACTTCCCAAAATGGTCAAAATTTGTAACCGAAAACAACATGAATGGATTGCAATTGCATGCAGCCTCGGATTCTGATTTTGTTAAATTCTATGACATCGGAGCCTTGCCAAGGTATATACTCATAGACAAAAACGGAAATGTAATGAATCCATCTGAGATGCGACCATCAGATCCAGGTATCATCAAGAAAATAGAAGATGCAATAAAAGGCTTATAAAAAATTCAAACTTCTAAATTTGTTCTTGAATTCTTTAATGCAAAACAACAATGTTTGTTTTGCATTAAAGTACCACAGCAGATTTCGAAATTGTACGTGATGATTTAGAATTAGAAACCGTTAAATCAATTGTTCTCGAGAGTGATCCGGCTAAAGGAAGAACAATAAATCGCTCAGATGAGGAGTTTCCGCTTCCTAACATTTGCAAACCTGCTTGAGGTTGCCATAGATAAGTATCTGCATTTTCACTGCAAGACGCATTTAAGTAAATTGTATCATTTACAAGGTAAGCAGCTTCATTGAAGTCAGCGCATGCTTCCACTTTCTTTCCACAAGAACTAGCTAATGCAATCGTAATGAATAAAGTAGAAGAATATAATAGGTATTCCATTTTTTCCTTTTTTAATATTATTTGCTAAAATATAGAATTACTTACAACTAAAAAAATATCTATATCTGATTTTACTTTTAACTTAGATATGAATAAGCAATTTGTAACAGCACTAATCTTTGCTCTCACTTGAGGATGCTTAGTTTGTTAGAAATAAAACATACACTCCTTTATCATATGCAAAGACTTAGTTGAAAATATGGGCTAAGTAACATAGCTATTTGGGGTTCTCATGCATGAAATCAGCAAACAGTATCGAGTGATTTAGATATTTTGGTTGAGTTTAATAGGCCAATTGGATTTGAGTTTAACGATCTTGCAGATGAATTAGAACTGATTCTGAAATTGAAGATCGACTTAGTTTCCAAAAAGGGATTAAAAGAACGACACCTAAAATCAATTGAAAAAGATCTTGAATATGTCTAAAAGAGACTTAAAATAGCAAATCAACAAAAACAAAGCTAGATTCTGAAATTTAGACGATTACAAGCAATTTTATTACTTTGGTATGATCGAATTCCTTGCTTTATTGATAAAGTAAATCGTTTACATTTCCTTCACAGGTTTAAACGCTATTTGAATTCCTAAATCAAAAATCCCCGTATATTTGCAAGAGCCCTATTAAATTGAGCTAATTGGCTTGGTAATTGAACAGAAAAAAGCATACATGAGGTTATTCTTTCT
>CAXNGM010000091.1:0-7787 GCA_964201695.1 Bacteroidia bacterium
TTCCGAATTACGGATTGGCAATTACGAATTACGGATTACGAAATAAGGATTACGAATTGACAATAACGAATTACGGATTGGCAATTACGGATTACGAATTATTAACTACGGATAATCAATTTCATTCTGATTAATTTTTCGAGATTATATTATAGTTAAAATCTATTGAAGCATAGAAATAATCGAACATATAGATGATATATTTGGATTAGTTTTGCTTGAATTAAAGAAAGCACACAAACAAATAAATCATGAAACATACTCATCTACTTTTAGCAATGGCTTTGGGTGCGGGAGTTTCGGCACAAACCGAAAAGTCATCATCTTCCGAAGCAAAATGTCCATTTCATGTTCCAACAGAAGGGACAAATGTGACAATGAAGGGAACTCAAAACAGAGATTGGTGGCCCAATCAATTGAATTTGGGTGTACTTCGTCAGCATTCCGAATTATCGAATCCGTACAATTCGAATTTCAATTACAAGAAGCAATTCACAAGTTTGGATTATACGGCTTTGAAAAAAGACATCCAAGCAACATTAACAAAGTCTGAAGATTGGTGGCCTGCCGATTATGGCAATTATGGTCCATTATTTATCCGTATGGCTTGGCACAGTGCCGGAACATACCGAACTGGCGATGGTCGTGGAGGCACCCGTTCGGGAATGCAACGTTTTGCTCCACAAAATAGCTGGCCTGATAATACAAACCTCGATAAAGCACGTCGATTAATGTGGCCAATCAAACAGAAATATGGCGATAAAATTTCTTGGGCCGATTTGATGATTTTGACTGGAAATGTGGCTTTGGAATCGATGGGTTTTAAAACCTATGGTTTTGCTGGAGGAAGAGAAGATGTGTGGGAACCAGAACAAAATGTGTATTGGGGTCCTGAAACGAAAATGCTTGACGATAAACGTTACACAGAAGGGCGCAAGTTAGAGAATCCTTTGGCAGCCGTTCAAATGGGTCTTATTTATGTGAACCCAGAAGGTCCTAACGGAAATCCCGATCCGGTTCTTGCTGCAAAAGACATTCGCGAAACATTTGGCCGCATGGGAATGAACGATGAAGAAACCGTTGCGTTGATTGCAGGTGGTCACACGTTTGGAAAAACACACGGAGCGGGCGATGCCAAATTGGTTGGACCAGAACCCGAAGCAGCTCCTATGGAAGAACAAGGTTTGGGTTGGAAAAGTGCTTATGGAACAGGAAAAGGGAAAGATGCCATCACCTCTGGTCTAGAAGTTATTTGGACTTCAACACCAGCTGCTTGGGGACACGATTATTTTACCAACCTGTTTGAATATGAGTGGGAGTTAACGAAAAGTCCAGCAGGGGCAAATCAATGGGTAGCTAAAAATGCAAAAGAAATTGTTCCAGATGCTTTCGATGCAAACAAAAAACATCGTCCTACCATGCTTACTACCGATTTGTCCATGCGATTCGATCCTGCATACGAGAAAATCTCTAAACGATTTTTGAAGAATCCGGCTGAATTTGAATTGGCATTTGCAAAGGCATGGTTCAAGCTAACACATCGCGATATGGGTCCCAAATCGACTTACTTAGGACCAGAAATTCCGAAAGATTTGTTGATTTGGCAAGATCCAATTCCAGTATTGAATCATGCGTTGGTTAATTCGAATGATGTTGCTACGCTTAAAACGGCAATTTTACAATCGGGATTAAGTATTCCGGAAATGATTACTACTGCATGGGCTTCGGCATCAACGTATCGTATTTCAGATCGTAGAGGTGGTGCTAATGGAGCACGCATTCGTTTGGCACCACAAAAAGATTGGGAATCAAACAATCCAAAACAATTAGCGAAAGTATTAGCAACCTTGGAGAAAATCCAAAGTGATTTCAATGCAAAAGCAACCAAAGGGAAACGAGTTTCCATGGCCGATTTGATTGTGCTAGCAGGAAATGTAGCCGTAGAAAAAGCAGCTAAGAATGCAGGATATTCAATGGATGTTTCGTTTAATCCAGGGCGAATGGATGCGGTTCAAGAACAAACCGATGTTGCATCGTTTGGATTGTTAGAGCCTATGGCTGATGGATTCCGTAATTATCAAAAGAAACAATACACGGTTTCAACCGAAGAGTTACTATTAGATAAAGCACAGCAGTTAACACTTTCGGCTCCTGAATTGACTGTTTTAATTGGAGGAATGCGTTCGTTAGAAGCAAACTTTGATAATTCGAAGCATGGAGTTTTTGTTGCAAAATCAGAAATGTTATCGAATGAATTCTTTGTTCAATTGCTTGATATGAATACCACTTGGAAAGCAGTAAGCGATGATAAAGAAGTTTTTGAAGGATTGGATAGAAAAACAGGAGCTGTTAAATTCACAGCAACACGCGCCGATTTAATATTTGGATCTAATTCTGAACTTCGAGCTCTTGCAGAAGTTTATGCTAGCAATGATGCAAAACAAAAGTTTGTTAAAGACTTCATCGCCGCATGGACTAAAGTAATGAACCTCGATCGCTTCGATTTGAAGTAATAAAGTGTAAACGAAACCCAAAAACCGCCAAAGGAAAAATTTCCGATGGCGGTTTTTTATTTTTAATTACTACTTAATTGATAATTCGTAATTGACAATCCGTAATTGACAATCCGTAATTGATAATCCGTAATTGATAATCCGTAATTGATAATACACAATAGAAATTGGTTAACATGCGTTACCTAAAAAAGCAATACTTAAGCTCACAAAATATTCAAAATGAAAAATAAAGTTATTGTTGGATTAATGATAATTCTGTTTGCTATTGCATTTGGAATATTTATTATTTACAAGGTTATTTTAGTTCCTTCGGGTATTGATATTGATAAGATAAAATACCCAATTACAGGAATTGATGTTTCTCACCACACAGGTAAAATTGACTTTCAAAAAGCAAAAGGTCAAAATATCGATTTTGTTTATATGAAATCAACAGAGGGAGAGTTTTATAAAGATAATATGTTTGAAAAAAATTATAAAAGTGCGAAAGAAAGCGGAATACCCATTGGAGCATATCATTTTTTCAGATTTAATAAACCAGGAAAAAGCCAAGTAAACAATTTTTTATCGTCAATTAAGGGAAAGACGTTTGAATTGCCCTTTGTTATAGACATTGAAGATTGGGGTAATAGTACATCGATGTCGAAAGAAGAAATCATTAATGAAATTGATGCCTTTATTACTTCATTCAAAATGGAAACAGGAGCCGACCTATTGATTTATACCAATGAGAATGGATATAATAAATATATTGTTGATTCATTTAGTAATAACAATATATGGATTTGCTCATTTAATAAAAAACCTAATATCAAAGGAAAATGGACATTCTGGCAACATTCCCACAAAGGCAAATATGACTTTGCTGATGATTTAGTTGATGTGAACACCTTTAATGGAAATGTATCTGATTGGAAAAAGTATTTAGGAAGATAAATGTTCGTTCAAACATGAATTTAGGAATTCTATATTCAAAGCAATCAGCTAAATCAATTATTAGATAAGCTTTCATTGTGACGACAAGTTACATCTGCCGAAAATAGACCCCTGCCAAAAGCTTGCAAACGCCATTTCAAAGTCACAAGCGCAACACAAGGTTACGATTACCTGCAGGCGAAACTTTACCTGCAAACTTTTACATCTCATAATCTAGGAACATGAAAAAGCTCATAATCATTTTTATTTCATTGACTTTCCTTATCTGGGCTGGCTTCTATGCAAAGCGAAAATTATATGACTCTAAACACAGTCTTGAAATAGCGAGATCAGAAATACAAGATTTAAAGGAAAATAATAAACTTAAAGATGGTGATATTATATTTCAAACATCGCTATCTCTTCAAAGCAAGGCAATTCAACTTGCAACAGATTCAAAGTATTCTCATTGCGGCATAATATTTAAAAATAAAGAAAAATACTACGTGTACGAAGCAATTCAACCGGTTAAACAAACTCCTCTAGATGAATGGATTGAAAGAGGAAAAGATGGAAAGTTTGTTATTAAAAGACTCATTAATGGTGACCAGATTTTAACTGCAGATAAAATTGAAAAAATGAAGCAGATAGGACAAGAATTTAAAGGGAAGAATTACGATTCGACTTTTGAATGGTCTGATGAAAAGATATATTGCTCTGAATTGATATGGAAAATTTATAAACGATCAACTGGATTGGAAATTGGTGAATTACAGAAACTTCGGGAGTTTGACTTAACAGATAGTGATGTTAAAAAGATGATGAAAAAACGTTATGGTGACATAATTCCTTTGGATGAAACGGTCATTTCACCTGCGTCAATTTTTAAAAGCGAACTTCTTGAAACGATTAAATCTAATTGATAAACATTGTCTTAAAAAGAAACACTAATAGTTAAAAGCGTTTAAGCATAATTAGGCCATTTACTGAAGAATGTACACTTCGATTTAATTGGCTTTAAATTAATTGTTTTGATTTACATTTTAAAGTTCATCAAACTTTGCTTTCATTGTGGGATTACCATTAGTTAATTTTTTAATGGTTAGATCTTCTGTCTTTTCATTGGCAAGGCGAAGATTATTCTCAGAGGACATTAAAGCGGCTTTTGTTTTTTCCAATTCTTTGATGGTTTTATCAATTCCGTCAATTGCATCTTTAAATTTGCGACTAGCCAAATCATAATTTTTGGCAAATCCTTCTTTAAACTTGTTCATTTTATCTTCAAAATTGGTGATGTCAATATTTTGACTTTTCACCAAAGCCAGTTCTGCCTTGTATTTAAGAGAAGTTAATGCTGCATTGCGCAAAAGTGTGATAATGGGAATGAAAAACTGAGGTCTTACCACATACATTTTGGGATACTTATAACACACATCAACAATTCCGGAATTGTACAATTCACTTTCCGCCTCTAATAAGGTAACGAGAACTGCAAATTCACATTTTTTCTCATTGCGATCTTTGTCAAGTTCTTTAAAGAAATCCTCGTTTTTCTTTTTAGTTGATGTTTGATCCGCTTCATTTTTCATCTCAAACATGATGGAAATTATTTCATTTCCCGCAGCATCATTTTCCTTATAGATAAAATCACCTTTACTGCCAGAGCTCGAGTTATTGTCTTTTTCGAAATATGCAGTTGGAAATGCTGTTGCGCGAAGCTTATTAAACTCTATTTCACAATGTTGCTCAAGCGATTCTCCCAACATTTTTGTTGAAAGTTTCAACTTCATATCCTTAACGCGCTCAAGCTCATCAGTTTTGAATTGAATAATCACATCCTTGTTTTGCAACTCAGTAGAATATTTTTGTATCAATGAATTTTCTAGATTTTGCTTTTCTAATTCTACTGTCTTCACCACATTCTCCAAATCGTCTCGTTCTTTTTCCAAAACCTTTGTTACTTCTGAAATAGCGAGCTTTTTGACTAATTCTGCATTTTCAATCTTAGCCCTCATTTCAGTCAATTCAGAATCCTTTGCATTCAGTTTCTCCAAAAGTTCCTTCTCATTCTTCGCTTTCAAAGCTGAAATCTCACTGTCCTTTTTCGAGAGACTTTCTTGTAAAGAATTCCGGAGATTTGCTTCTGCAAGTTTTACAGCATTCTCCTTCTCTTTTTCTGCCAGATTTAATCTGTTTGACAACTCTTCTTCAAACTCATGGTCACGAACTTGTTTGAGAATATCTGCAAAACCAGCTTCGTCTACTTTAAACGCTTTTTTACAATTGGGGCAAATAATTTCATTCATATTTTTATCATTAATAAAGTGTAAAGAAAATGGAAACGATTTCTTTTATTCGAATTATAAATTTAAATTCTAGCGAGCGTCTAATATATTAAATTTCAATAATATTTCAATTTTAGAGGAATGCATAATTTAAAAATTATCTGCTTTATTGACTTTTAAATTTATTTCCCAAGGTTTGCTTATGCGTATTAGCATCGTTCTTCATTCCCATAATATAATTTTTTCCTCTGTAGGTTTTTAATACAATTGTTTTGTTGTTTGCCCAATCTCACACTGTGCAAGATGTTTTAAATCAAGCCAATACTTTAAAAGAGGGTTCAGATTAATCCGATATGTTTGAGTTAATCTCAACAACAAAAACCAGTAATATTTCTGCTCTCAATTTCTCTATCTTCGCATCATCATTCGCAGAACATTCTCTCACAAGAGTTGTTCTGCTTTCTTAGTTTCTGCACGTTTTGAATTCACCCGAAATACTTCAACTTTTTCAGGAGCATCCTGCTCTCAAAAACATCCTCCAAAATCTTCAAGGAAATGCGGCTTCACGCATTTTACTTAAAGGCCTTGCAGGTTCTCAAGCATCCTTTGTTGCATCCAGTATTTATACAGAACGCAAGGTTCCTTTACTAGTTATAATACCCGATCGGGAAGAAGCGGCTTATTTTCTGAACGATTTGCAATATCTGCTGCCCGATGCAAACGTACTCTTTTTTCCTTCTTCGTTTAAAAAAGCCTATGAACCTGAAAGTGCCGATGGTAACAGCAAACTTCAACGTGCCGAAGTGCTTAATAACATCAATACAGACAAGCGTCCATCTATTATTGTAACGTATCCAGAAGCTTTATTTGAACGTGTCGTTACGCATGGAAATCTTAAGAAAAACACCTTCAAACTTAATCGTGGAGAAAAACTTTCGATCGAGTTTGTTCACGATTTCTTGCATGAATTCGATTTTGATCGTGTCGATTTTGTGATAGAGCCGGGTCAATTCGCCATCCGAGGAGGAATTCTCGATGTGTTTTCTTATTCCGATGAAGAGCCCTACCGCATTGAGTTTTTTGGTGAGGAAGTCGATACCATTCGCTCATTTAATCCGGTCGATCAACTTTCAACGCGCAACCTCGATTTCATCAACATCGTTCCCGATATTCAAGGGAAAATTCTACACGAAAGTCGCGAGAGTTTTTTGGAATTTATCTCCGAAAAAACATTGGTCTGGATCAGGGAATCGGAACTCAGCCTGCAACGCATCGCAACTGAATACGAACGAGCCGAACTTGCATTTTCGACAATGGAAAATTCAACGGCTCAATTGCCTCCCGAGGAATTGTATTGTTCTAGAGAACTTCTCAGCAAGCAACTCCTCAATTTTCCAATCATTGAAAATGGAAGTGGAGCCATGTTTTCTAAAAAAGATGTCGTTACATTTTCAGGCATTCCTCAACCAAGCTTCAATAAGAATTTTAATTTAATAACCAAGCAGCTCACGAGCAATACCAAAGCGGGGATGGAGAATTTTATCTTTTCCGACAATGCCCGTCAAATAGAGCGTATTTATGCCATCTTCGAAGATATCGGAAAGGAAATTCGCTTTGTTCCAATAAATCATTCTTTGCATGAAGGATTTTCGGATCCAGAATTAAAAATTGCCTGTTACACCGATCATCAACTTTTCGATCGTTACCATCGCTTCAAGTTGAAAGACGGATATGCGCGAAAAGAAGCCATCACCCTGAAAGAGCTGAAAGGCCTGCAACCCGGCGATTTTGTTACTCATGTGGATCATGGTGTTGGGAAATACGCAGGACTCGAAAAGATTGATGTGAACGGTAAGCAGCAAGAAGCTATTCGCTTGGTGTATCGCGATAATGATATGTTGTATGTGAGTATTCATTCTCTACATCGTATTTCGAAGTTTACTGGAAAAGAAGGAACGGAACCTAAGTTGAACAAACTGGGAAGCGCTGCTTGGGCCAATTTGAAGCAGAAAACCAAAAGCCGTGTTAAAGACATTGCCCGCGATTTAATTAAATTGTATGCCGAACGAAG
>CAXNGM010000092.1:0-7772 GCA_964201695.1 Bacteroidia bacterium
AACACAAAAGATACCTGCACGCTGACGACCGTATTGAAGCATGATACGATTGCCATTTTTATTGAATCCAGTATTTCCTGTAACGTAATGAATCTGCTTGGTTGAATCGGGGTTGCCATAATTGTATTGATCTATAACAGCAACAAACCAATTTGGGGCAAAAGTATATTCAATCATTCCCATTGCCCAACTTCCAAAATCTTGCTTACTTAGAAGTGATTGAGCTTCAACACGAATTGTATGAGATGCATTGATTTTATATGCCACATCCACCACAGCCATGTCTGCGAAAATAGTTCCGAATCCACTCAGACCTTGAATAACATCTTTATTGTACACCCAATTCAAATACATAACCGTTGCCTTCCATTTCGCATTAAATTTTCGATGTATTTCAATATGGAAATCACGAAAAATCATCTGTTTTCCAACTTCGAAAAATGGAGAAGTGTAACCCAAGGTGTCATTTTCAACTACATTTTTAACAATACCATTCGTACCAGAAAAATTCACCTTGATTTCTGTTCCATACTTGCCGCCTAACTTTGACCCCTTCTTTAAACGATAATTGACTTCTGCTTGAAATCCCATTTCACCGTTGGGCTGTGTTGCATATGGATAAATAGTTGCTGGCAAATTGTATGTGTGTTGCTGCGCCATTGCAGGCAAGAAATTCACATTCGATCCAATTCCATTGGCTGTTCTGTCTGAGCGAAAATCAAAATTATCGAGTCGTTTAGCAGATAACAGAATTCCGAGGCCTTTGGTGGAATACGTTGTTGTTACAGATAATGCTTGACCAGGATGATATATTGTATTATTTGTTGCATTCGGATCATTGATTTTATATCCATATTCCGATTGCACATTGAATTTACCACGAATGATATTAATTCTACCTGAGAAAGCAGCCACATTTTCAGGAAGATTATAAAGATCGGATTGATCTTTTTGATAACGACTTACTGCGCTACCACCAAAAATGACTGCGGTTTTTGAATTTTCAAGTTGAGGAACTAGTTCATTCATATTTACCTCCAAATCAAATGCACGAATAATTCCTGGACTTAATGCAAAGAATGCGCGTTGACGAGCTATCAATCCTTTAAAATAAAGACCTTTTATAGGTTGATATCGAACACGAAATCCGTCAAAAGCATTGTCGTAGCCCAATCCTCGTTCTTCGTAGGCACGTAAAACCATGCCGCCTCCAAATTGCTCATAGAAATTACCTGCTGTTGCTTCCAACTTGTCGTTTTTATAAGAAGCAAACTTGAACGGGATTCCTGATCCTTTATAACGAGAATCGAAACCCTGCATTACATTCAAGTAATTCTCATAACGAATTCCTCCGGTAAAATTTCCTTTTGAATACCACAGGTTCATGAACCCGTTACTTAAAATTTTCTCTGGAACATTGGGAGCTCCAATCAAGGAATCTTGATTATAATATTGGGCATCTAATTGAAAATTACCGTGTAATTCTCCTTGCTCTTTTGTTTGAGCTAAAACTGAATTACTTGCTATTATTAGCAATAACAAGATTCTTAAATACGATTCCATTTTAAATTTCAATTCAATGGTTTCCCTTCGGCGAGCTTTTTCACCATTTCATAAAGTTCTTTCTCATCGCCTTCGGTATATCCGTTGTGTTGCCAAACAATTTCTTTTTTTCCATTAATTAAAAATGTTTGAGGCGGATTGTTCACATTTAGTGCACGTTTTAAATCTGAATTGGCGTCAAGATAAATTTCGTATGTCCAACCTCTTCCATTTACAAAAGGGGCCACTTTTGTAGCATTTCTGGAATCATCAATGGAAACAGCAATTATTTTCACACCTGTTTCTTTCACCCATTCTTCGTAAACCTCTTCTATGTTTGTTAACTCGGCAATACAGGGTTTGCACCATGTTGCCCAAAAATTAATAATCATAGGTTTTCCACCATTATCGAAATTGGCTGAATTGAATGATTTACCATCGAGTGTTTTAATATCAACCGAAGGCAAGGGACGTTTATTATCTAAAACTTGCGCAGATAAAATCCCTGAAAAAAGAAGTGAAAGAAGAAGTATTTGTTTCATAATCGTGTAAAAATAGAAAAACCGGGAATTTCTTCCCGGTTTTTCTATAAAATGTTTTGAGTTGATTAACGATTGATACTGATCAACTGTGTTTGAACACCTTGAGAAGTAATCATCATCATTGAATAAACACCAGAAGCTTGAGTTGATAGATCTACTTGGTAGATATAATCTCCTGGAGTTAAACTTCCTAAATCGCGTGAAGAAACTAATGCTCCTAACATGTTGTAAACACGGATGCTTACATCTTCGTTTTTAGTCATGTTCATTGTTACATTGCAAATACCTGTAGATGGATTTGGGAAAACATTTAAAGAAGCTGCAGAAAGTTCTTCTCCGATTGATGTTACACCATAGCTAATACGTTTTGCATCAGAAGCACCAAATTCACCACCAGAAAGAACTACAGTTCCATCAGATGTAGTTACTTCATAACCACCTTGACCATACTGGCAGCACAAACCATCACCGTATGAATCTAACATTTCGAATTTATAACAATCCATTGCAGGCAGTGTAACAGTAACATCTGGCTGAATAGTAACTCCATTAGCTGCTAGGTCGGCATAAGGACCTCCAGAAGCCAATACAGCATTATTTCCTTTACGAATTTTCCATGAAGATTCAGAACCATAACGGTCAGTTGTGATTTTTACAATTAATGATGTGTTTGTAACCTCAGGAGCTAAAGTGATTGTTTGAATTCCGATATTATCTGCAGGAGCAACATCGTTTCCAGTTGTGTAAACTGTAAATTCAACATCTGTACTAGGAGTATTAAACAAATTAGCACCAACATTCACTTCAACAGATTGAAACTGCTCCAATGAACCAGTCCAATCACGGTAAGCAACTGTTGTACCATTCACTTTAGCAGCAATACCTGCAGAAGTAAGTGTGTTCACCCCTTTATTTTGAATTAGCACTTTCATTTGAGAAATGTATCCACAAGTTGCAGTTTCTCCTGTGTAAGAATCTAAAACAGCATCAATAGTATTGTTGCAAGCACGAGAATTTTCGATGTGAAGAGCTACTGGCCAATAAGCATTTACCTCAGATGGACTGATATGCCAAACACGACGACTAGGGCAAATCATATACAATGTAGGGTAAAAACCAGCTTGAAGTGTTATTGAAGCATCCGCATCA
Organism: Bacteroidia bacterium; assembly: GCA_964201695.1. Lineage (GTDB taxonomy): Bacteria > Bacteroidota > Bacteroidia > M30B66 > M30B66 > CALQRR01. Next base: position 3,234 of record CAXNGM010000092.1, read on the forward strand.
TCAACTATAGGGAATGTAGTGCCCTCAGTCCAATTACCTTGCGTGTTCGATCCAGTACCATTTATATCACTGATAGTTGTAGCATCATCGGCTTCAATCCAAAAAACACGAACCTCGTCAGTTCCTGTTGGACCATATTGTGTGTATAAATCATCTAAAATATGAGTCTGGTGAAAACCCCAGCAAGGGCCACACCATGTTGCTGATATATCGATGAAAATTGTTTTTCCTCCAGAAAGAAGGGCATCAATGTCGTAAGTGTTACCATTCAAATCTGTTAGATTGACACCTGCAGGTACAATTGAACCATTGGCCAACTGCCCGTATGAGTTTGCTGCAAAGAATGTCATTGCCGCAACAAAAGCTGTTTGTAAAAATTTTTTCATAGTGAGTTTGAGAAATAGGATTGAAAAGCAAATCTATTAAATATTACAGAGTATTTTAAATAATTCTAAATTATTTTTTCTTTGTATAATTGATTGTATTTTAATTCTCAGAAAATCGTAAATTGCAAAAAAATTATGTAAAATGAAAAAGCTGTACGTTAGATTTCTCTTAGTAGGTTTGGTAGTATTTTCATTGAATTTAGTGCATGCTCAAAGCATCGTTGTTAATTCGCCTAACCCAACTATTGTTGTAGGTTCGGCTGATGCGGATGAACTTGCAACGGGCATTGAGATAATGAACATTTCTTTGGAACAGAAAGAAATTAAGGTTCGTAGAACTATGTTAATCACAATAGATGGCACGTCTAATTATTTCTGCTGGACAGCATGTTATATTCCGAGTGTTAGTTTATCTCCTAGCGGATTGACCTTAAATGGGGATTCTTCAATTAATAATACATTCACATCCCATTTAAAACCAAATGGACAAACAGGAGTATCTGAAATTATGTACACATTTTTCGATTCAAATAACCCGCAAGACTCTGCAAACGTTGTAGTTCGATATGAAATTGCTCCTGTTGGAATTTCAAAAATTTCAACTATTACTTCATTGAAAGCTTTTCCAAACCCAGCGGACGGCAAAGTAACGCTTTCGTTTACACGCAGTTCATTGAATGGTAAAGGCAATATTGAATTGTATAATATGTTAGGATCCAAAGTTTACTCGCAACAGGTTGAAGATATGGATGGAACAATTACCATCTCTACAGAGAACCTTAATGCAGGCCTATATTTTTATTCTCTTAACGAAGGAGGAAAAAGTAGTCGTCCGGGTCGTTTAACTATAAAGCACTAATTTTTAGCACTCTTTAAATCAGGGCCGGATATCCGGCCTTTTTTATTGTATGGATATTACACCTGGCCATTGGGTATTTGCAGCCATTTTCATGTTGGTCTTTATTTCTGGCATTGTTTGGAGTTTTCGGAAAGATAAAACCGTTAACCGAAGTCAGTTTGGAAATACCAATATGCTCGCTTTAATAATTGGAGGAGGCATTTTACTATTAATCATTCTAAAATTCGCCTTGCGCTTTTTCAATAAACACTAAGATTTTATTTCAAGTACTGATAATAGTTCACTTATTATCATGGCTGTTGCGCCCCATACAACGTGTCCTTGTATATCAAAATAAGGAACCTCAACAGGCATCCCGGGACTAAACTCCATACTTTTTTTCTTTATCGCATTGGTTTGAAACAGTTGATGAATTGGCACTTCTAAAAGTTGAGCAACTTCATATGTATTTGCAATCCAACTAGCATCATGAACCCATGCAATAATAGGTTGAACATGCATTTTGCTAACTGGAATATAGAGAGGTGACAACATTCCAATAATTTGAACTTGATCAGCTCTAATACCAACTTCTTCCTCCATTTCTCGGAGCGCCACTTGAATGGGATCGTTTTCATTTTCATCAAACTTACCACCAGGAAAACTAACCTGACCGCTATGTACGCCCTCGTAAACGCTTCGAACAATCAACATTAAACAATCCGTTTCTAAATTTCTAAAGAGTGGAACCATAACGGCCGCTTTTCGGATTGAATCATCTCCAAGAGGCATTTCGGATATACGTTTTCGAGCCATTGGCGCCATTCTGAATTGCGCAGCTTCACCAGGCAAATCTTCTAATAATGCAGCAGTTAGCTTTATTAAATCCAACTCCAATGATTTCATTTGCCAAAAATAAGCATAAGATTTTGTACAATTGAAAACAAGATTGAGCAAGGATGAAATTTGCTTGTATCTTTGAAACCGATGAAATTTGCGAATCCACACTTTTTATGGGCATTGCTTTCGCTGCTAGTGCCTATCATTATTCACCTTTTCCATTTCCGCAAGTTCAAAACAATCTATTTTACGAACGTGCGGTTTCTGCGCGAACTTCAACAAGAGACACAATCCCGTTCTCGTTTAAGGCATTTATTGATTTTATTGAGCCGCTGCCTTGCATTGTCTGCACTTGTGTTTGCATTTGCTCAACCTTTTATTCCATCCGCTTCAAAACAACGAACCGGCTCTCGAGCAATTAGCGTTTACATTGATAATTCGTTCAGTCTTGATGCTCAAGGCGAAAGCGGCTCATTGTTGGAATTGGCTCGAAAACATGCGCAAGATATCGTACGATCGTACAAACCATCCGACCGCTTTCAATTGCTCACCAACGATTTTGAAGGTCGGCATCAGCAATTGCTAACCCGCGAACAATTCGAAAATATGCTCGATGAGGTAAAGCCCTCTCCTGTTTCGAGAAAATTAAATGAAGTCATCGAGCGACAAAAGGATTTAATTCGGCAAGAAAAATTAGATAACGGGATCTGCTATATCATTTCCGATTTCCAAAAAAACACGTCCGATCTATCTTCAATCAAGGCTGATACTTCTTTCGATTTAAACTGCATCCATCTAAAAGCAGAGATAAGCGACAATCTTTCGCTGGATTCTTGTTGGTTCGAATCGCCCTTTCGGGAAAAATCGAAGCCCGATGAAGTGCATTTCCGCCTGGCTAACTCGGGAAACAAACGCTACGAAAATATTCCGATTAAACTTATCATCGATGAAAATGAACGTGGCTTAGAAAGTATAAGCCTTGGTCCAGATTCAATATTAAATAAGGTCATTTCATTTACTACCAACAAAAGTGGACTTTCCCAATGTGAACTTCGATTCAACGATTATCCTGTTAGCTTCGATGATGTTTTCTATTTTTCATATTCCGTTCCAGATCGTATTCATGTTTTGGTCATTAATGGAAAAGAGGAAAGTCAGTACCTCAACCAACTCTATTCAGCCAATCCCGCTTTTGATTTAAAGAACAGCTCAATTCAACAAGTAGATTATGCGCTTTTGCCAAGTCATCAATTCATTATACTAAATGAGGTGGATGCAATTTCATCGGGCTTATCGCTTGAGCTAGTGAAATTTGTAAAAAATGGAGGTTCGGTTTGCGTGCTTCCAAGTTTGGCTGCTGATTTAGAAAGTTACCGTTCTTTTACTTCTGCTCTTAGCATTGCATCGTTCGCTGCGAATAAACAGTTGCCTCAATCGATTGATCAAATTAATTTGCAACATCCATTGTATGATGATGTTTTTGAGAACAAACAAGCAAACATCGACCTACCAAAAGTAAAAGCGTACTTGCCATTTAAATCGATTGGGAAAGTTCAGGAAGATGTGCTGATGCGCATGCAGAATGGCGATTTATTTATGGCATCGTATATTTCCGGGAAAGGAAAAGTGTATTTAAGCGCTGTTCCATTGCAGGAATCTTCCGGAAATTTACCACTTCACGCCATTTTTATTCCTACGTTTTACAAAATGGCACTTAACAGTATTGCCCCTGCCCGACTCTATTACACCATTGGAATTGAAGAACCAATCGAAATAATTAACACCGTGCTTTCCGGAGACCAAACCTTGAAAATACTTGCTACTAAAGGTAAATTTGAGGTTATCCCTGAACATCGAGTTATTGATGGCAAAACGTATATATATGTTCGAAATCAGATTACCGAAGCAGGGAATTATAAAATTTTACAAGGAGATTCCGTTTTAGCTGCGGTTTCATTTAATTATAATCGAGCTGAATCAACTTCAAGTTTCTATTCGCAAGAAGAGATTTTGGAATCGCTCGAGAAATCTGGTTGGACAACTGCGCGAGTTCTGGATGGATCATTAAAAGAACTAAAACAAGAAGTTACTCAGTTGGATGAAGGACGTCCACTTTGGAAAATCTTCTTAATACTTGCATTATTTTTCCTTGCCGTAGAAATTGCTTTAATTAAACTCTTAAAATAAAAAAATGGCGAATCATCTCTTCAAAAACCTACGCCTTGTAGATTCACGAAATAGTTTGAATGGTCAAATTTGTGATATTGAAGTTCGAGATGGGATAATTTTTCGAATTGGGACGGCGCTCAGCGCAGATAATGTTGAAATTATTGACTGTGAAAATAGTTGCATATCCCCAGGTTTATTCGATATGCAAGTTACCTGCGGCGAGCCCGGTGAAGAGGAAAAAGAAACTTTCGATAGCTTAGAAAAAGCTGCGATTTCAGGCGGAATTACCGGATTACTTTTAATGCC
>CAXNGM010000093.1:0-7752 GCA_964201695.1 Bacteroidia bacterium
TTCAGGGAAACTTTCTTGACAATAAATCGAGAATACGCTAGAACGAAAAGAAATAATATAACAAATACAATTAAAATAACTTTATAAATAATTCCAACCAATTGAGGATTCAATTGCATGATCGGCGAAAAATAAGGCGATGATATACTCAAAGGGACAAACCATTTATAAATAGCCGCAGACAATGCGTAATTCTGAAGTTTCGGCTCTACTCTCCCCTGTTGAAATGGCTCTAAAAAACTTACGTAATAATCGTTTAAGTCTTGAATTCCCAAATGCCAACCGCGCCAAATAATTGGCAAAACAATTAAAATAAATGCGCATAAAAGTGAAGTCAACCAATATTTAATTTTCATTTTAGAAAGTATCCAAACCAAGAAAATAATGGGTAAAACTTTAATACCGGTTGCAATAACTAAACAGGCAATGGATGCAACATTCTTTTTTCTCAGAAAGAAAAGCAGTCCCCACATACTTAAAAGCAATACCAAAACATTCATTTGCATAAACATCAAATGATACCAGAAATACCGAAAAGAAAGTAAAAAGGCAAATAGTAATGAGCGATTTATTAATTTTTCAGGGATGTTCGTAAAACGAAAAACTTCACGCATCACATAAACTAACATCAACCACATTAATAGATTTAGGAAAGCCCAAATTGCACCAGCCGTTTGCAATGAAAATAGTCCGAACACCTGAAATAACATGGCGGCAAATGGTGGATATATAAATCGTTCTGCACCACCAATGCGATCATAAAGCCCTAAATTATTACTAAAGTTTTTGCCTGCTTGCCAAAAAACAGTGAAATCGGCTTGCAGTTTCAAACCATTTCCCATATTCATTGATATAAAAACAAAAACTACAAATGCACAAGCTATAAGCGCTTTGTACCAAGCAAACTTTAGTTTTTCAGGTTGAATCAATAAAAAAGGCAACACACGTTTCATTCGATTTTAAAATAAAAAACGAATATAGAAGAAATTCAATCTATCGAATTCAATAAGTTGTACTGTTTGAAAACAAAAGAAATTACTAAATTTTATAACCTAATTCAAGGTAAAATTGGATTGCAAATAAAAGCAACGTTATAAATATCCCTCCAATAAAAATGGCTGAACTTAATTTCAGAAAAGGGTATTTACGATTCGACAATACTTTTCCAATTTGATAAATATCACGAACCATTGCTTCCTTAACCTTTTCTGGCGTTTCCATGATTGAAAACATTTTACTTTGATATTCATCATGCGTGAGTGCCGTGAAATGCATAAAGAAAAGCGGATTGAAATTCTGAGACTTGAAATCTGGGCGTTTCATTGGCAATGAGAGCGGAGCAACCACAATAATTGCAGTTATAATACTAAAGACAGACATACCCAACAATGACCAAATTCCCCAGTATTGGTAAGCGATTTCGATTCGAGATAATGTCAACGAGAAAATAATGCAATTACTGGCAATGATAATATTGGCTTTTTGATCTGCAATTGCACTTAATTGTACTTGATGTTGCTGTGTTGTACGCAACATATACATCCAATTGCTATTCTTTAAATCACTATTTTCAGACATGTTGCGAAAGTAAAGTCATTTATTTTTTTCAAGTGTAAATTTATTGTTAATAAATCCTCTATTCTATGTAATGAATTTCATTTTCAATGAACCATAAATTCTATTAAATGTTTAATCAAATCAAGAAAATATCAATTCATTTGAATTTTATGAATTACTTGATAATGTAATTTTGGGCTGCCGGCGGCTTCGTTCCTCTGACGCCGTCGCGTGATCGCCTATACTCCTCAAAATCCCCTTCGTTCCTTCGGCAATTTCTGCGGGGTGCCGTCTCGCCCGCTCAGCCATTTTTCATTCATCCAATCCTTTTCTAAATCCCAACATTTTCCTCACATTTGCATCCATGAAAAATCGTATTCTTCTATTCAGCATGCTCGGTGTTTTGCTTTTCTCACAACAATCGTGTAAAAATCATAAAGCACAATCCAACAGTAAAATGACTCCATATCGATTAATGTTTTACAATGTTGAAAATCTCTACGATGCCGACGATGATCCGAAAATTGACGATCAAGAATTTCTTCCGGGTTCCGAAATGCAATGGACCAACGAACGGCTCAACACCAAGTTAAATCAAATTGCTGAAGTAATTCAGGCTGTTGGTAAGCAAGAATTATTGCCCGATGTGATTGGATTAGGCGAAGTAGAAAACCGAAAAGTCCTCGATTTTTTAATCACCAAAACCGACCTTAGCTCATTGGGATATTCGATTGTGCATTTCGATTCGCCCGATAAACGTGGAATTGATGTGGCTTTGCTCTATCGAAAAGACCGTTTCAAACCCCTTAAATCGCATAATTATCCAGTCATTTTCCCCGGCGATATGGAAAAACCTACTCGCGATATCTTATATGTTAAAGGAGAATTGCCAAATAAATCAACCTTGCATGTTTTGGTCAATCATTGGCCAAGTCGCAGCGGTGGACAAAAAGAAACCGAAGCCAAACGCATCATGGCGGCTAAAACGGCCAAGCGACTTTGTGATTCCATTGCCTTCAATGACCCCAAAGCAAATATTTTAATCATGGGTGATTTAAACGATTATCCAAGCGATATAAGTCTAACAGAAGCACTTCAAGCTCAAAACGATACTAGCAATACAAAGGCAGGTTTATACAATTTGATGGGCTGGCAAAAAGGCGAAAATGTGGGTTCTCATCCATACAAAGGCGAATGGGGTTTCTTAGATCAAATTATTGTTTCCGGTTCTATCATTAATGGCAACAACAACATCAAAACGTATTTCAATCAAGCCAAAGCGTTTCGTCCGGATTTCCTAATCGAGAAAAACGAGAAATTCAATAATTGGCAAACCAAACGTACCTATGGCGGCAAGAAATACTTGGGTGGCTATAGCGACCATTTGCCGGTATATGTGAATTTGTATTTGAGTAATTGATTTGATGATCCGATAGCTATCGGTTTGAAGATTTGAAGATTTGAAGATTTGAAGATTTGAAGATCCGATAGCTATCGGATTGAAGATTTGAAGATTTGAAGATTTGAAGATTTGAAGATTTGAAGATTTTTCTATTATTGTTACAAAACAAATTATTTTTAACTTTTTTCATTTTCAATCCGATAGCTATCGGATTACCTCATTTTCAAATTTTCAATCCGATAGCTATCGGATTACCTCATTTTCAAATTTAATACTGACCATGCTTCTCATAAAAAATATCAAACAATTAATTCAAGTTAGACCCGTAGCTCCATTTATGTTGCGTGGTAAGGAAATGGCTGAATTACCCGTGCTTGACAATGCATGGCTTTTAATTGAAAATGGCTTGATTCATTCGTTCGGGGAAATGAACAGTTGTCCTGAGAATATAATTGAAGTGATTGATGCAACAGGAAAATTGGTTTTCCCAAGCTGGTGCGATAGTCACACACATATTGTGTATGCTGGAAGTCGTGAATCAGAATTTGTCGACAAGATTCATGGATTGAGTTATGAAGAAATTGCTCGTCGTGGTGGTGGGATTTTAAACTCTGCCAAACGATTGCAAGCATGTTCCGAAGATGAATTGTACAATCAAGCATTAAATCGCGCAATGGAAATTGCATCCTTCGGAACCGGCGCCGTCGAAATTAAAAGTGGATATGGTTTGACTGTATTGGACGAGCTCAAAATGTTGCGTGTAATTAAACGACTCCGTGAGACAACCCAATTGACCATTCGTGCAACGTTTTTAGGAGCACATGCAATTCCTACCGAATACAAAGAAAATCGTGCTGCTTATATCGATTTAATTGTGGATGAAATGTTGCCGAAAGTCGTTGCCGAAGGTTTAGCCGATTTTGTAGATGTGTTTTGCGACAAGGGATTTTTTACGGTTGAAGAAACGGATCGAATACTTTCGGAAGCTAAGAAACTGGGCTTACAAGCTAAAATCCATGCAAACGAATTGGATTATTCGGGTGGAATTCAAGTTGGTGTTAAACACGATGCCTTAAGCGTTGATCATTTAGAATATACCGGCGACGAAGAAATGGAGGTATTACTAAAAAGCAATACCATGCCTACATTACTTCCATCAACGGCATTTTTCCTTCGAATTAAACAACCTCCAGCTCGCGAAATGATGCAAGCGGGTTTACCCATTGCCTTAGCCAGCGACTACAATCCTGGCTCTTCTCCATCTGGAAAAATGTCATTTGTATTGAGTTTGGCTTGCATCAATTTACGCATGACGCCCGAAGAAGCTATTAATGCAGCTACTATCAATTCGGCTTATGCTATGGGAATTCATGCAAGTCATGGAAGTATTACTCCCGGAAAAATTGCCAACCTTTTTATCACGCAAGAAATGTCTTCGTATGCCTTTCTGCCTTATGCATTTGGAAGTAATTTGGTTGAGACGACGATTCTAAACGGCAAAGTTCAAAACCACTGAATGGCTCCATGCATAAAAATCAATTCCTGATTTTTATCGTCTAACAGGTGCAAACATCCTTGTTCATCAACGCATTTAACTTCTGCGGTAAAAGGAATTCCATCACGGTAAAAGGTGTGAGTTTCTCCTTTTTTCCAAAGGAGGTTATTATATGATAAATCGATATTTTCAAATTTACCAGCCTTAAGCTGAAGGTATAAAACTTCCAGATTTTCGCTCAACGCATTTAATACATCATCGAGTTTTAACTCTGTTCCGAAAACTTCGCTGAGTGAAATTGGATTTCCTGATTCTGCTTGAAATTGCTGCTGGTTCACATTAATGCCAATTCCAGCCAAACAACTGACAATGTGTCCTCCTTGCATGCTCGTTTCTACAAGGATTCCTGCCACTTTTTTATTTTGTAAAAAAATGTCATTGGGCCATTTAATATGCACATCAAAACTTGGAACAAACTGTTGAATAGCCTTGGCCGTAGCCAAAGCAATTGCTTTATTCAAAATAAATTGATCTGAAATCCTTAAAAATTTGGGGCGAAGTAGATATGTTAAAGTAAGGTTTTTACCCGGTTCAGAAATCCATAAATTGCCTCTTTGTCCACGTCCTGCAGTCTGTTCGTGGGTAATCACAACGGTTCCTTCGGCTGCGTTTCCGTTAATCAAGGTGGCAGTATAATTGTTTGTCGAATCAACCAAATCCAAACGGATTTGGTTGCATCCCATAAATAAGCGTTCCATCTAACGGCAGAAATACTAAATTTGCCGGAATAATCAAGCATCTGAATGAAAAAGAAGTTAGAAAAAATTGCCGTTGACTCCGCTGAATCGCTTATAGATCCTATCATTAAAGGCATTGAAGAAAAAAAAGGAAGTAACATACAAGTCTTTGATTTAAGACAGACTGGAAATGCAGTTTGCGACTTTTTCGTTATTTGCAATGCAGATTCAGGCACACAGGTAGATGCAATTGCCTATTCTGTTGAACATGAAGTAAAAATTGCAACAGGAGAATCTCCATGGAAAAGTGAGGGATTCGAAAATAAAGAATGGATTCTTATCGACTATGTTAACGTAGTGGTCCATGTTTTCCAAACTCCAATTCGTGATTTTTATAAAATTGAACGGCTATGGGCTGATGCAATTATTCGCGTTATTCCTGAATCTGCCGATTAATAAACATTATCATACTAAATAGCGTTCTTATTCGCTATTCTATTTAATTCTTGAATTTAATCCATGACCGAACAAGATCCGAATAATTCCGAAAAACCAAAAAAAACAGGTAATCGACGATTTTTCCCTCAATCTAACAAACCCAAAACTCCAGGAAGTGGAGGATCTAATTTCTATTGGATTTATGGCGTAATTACCTTGTTATTCATTGGTAGCTATTTCTACAATGCGGGAAATGGTACCCGAGAAATTAAGACCGATAAATTTAATGAAGTCCTCAAAGCAGGAGATGTTAAAGAAATCACGGTTGTAAACAAGGAAATTGCTGAACTTACCATTAAGAAGGAAAAGTTAACAAAACCGGAATACCGCGATTTAAAGTCGAACGGGGCGAATGCTTCGGCAGAAAAAGGTCCACATTATTCCTACACATTTGGTGATGTAACCGACTTAAACAAAACGATTGATAGTGCTCAAGTTGCAATTCCATCTGAATTGCGCGTGCATCCCAATTACGAATCTCGTAAAAATTGGAGTGGTGAAATTGTGAGTTGGGTTATCCTTTTAGGTGTTGTGTTTTTATTTTGGATGATTTTAATTCGTCGCATGGGTGGCGGCGGTGGCGGCGGACAAATTTTCAATATTGGAAAAAGTCGTGCGCAACTATACGATAAAGACACCCATGTAAATACGACATTCGATAATGTTGCAGGATTAGACGAAGCGAAAGTTGAAATCCGTGAAATTGTTGACTTCCTGAAAAACCCTAAAAAATACACCGTACTTGGAGGTAAAATTCCTCGAGGTGCATTGTTGGTTGGACCTCCGGGAACAGGAAAAACATTACTTGCTAAAGCTGTTGCAGGTGAAGCACAAGTACCATTCTTCTCACTTTCGGGATCCGACTTCGTAGAAATGTTTGTGGGCGTTGGAGCGAGTCGTGTGCGTGATTTGTTTAAACAAGCCAAAGAGAAAGCACCAGCAATCATCTTTATCGATGAGATTGATGCAATTGGTCGTGCAAGAGGAAAGAATCCGATGGCTGGAGCCAACGACGAACGCGAAAACACCTTGAACCAACTTCTTACCGAAATGGACGGATTTGGAACTAACAATGGTGTTATCATCTTGGCTGCAACAAACCGCGCAGATATTCTTGATAGAGCATTGCTTCGTCCGGGTCGTTTCGATCGACAGATTTATGTTGAGCTGCCCGATTTAAACGGACGCCGTGAGATTTTCAAGGTGCATTTAAAGCCAATCAAAACCGATCAGTCACTCGACATTGAATTCCTTTCTCGTCAAACACCTGGTTTCTCAGGAGCCGATATCGCCAATGTGTGTAATGAAGCGGCATTGATTGCTGCTCGTAAAAACAAGGATGTTGTTGGCAAACAAGATTTCTTGGATGCAGTTGACCGTATCATTGGAGGTTTAGAGAAAAAGAATAAGATTGTTTCGATTGAAGAGAAACGTGTTATCGCATACCACGAAGCAGGACACGCATCCGTAAGTTGGTTGCTCGAACATGCTTCACCACTGGTAAAAGTGACCATTGTTCCTCGCGGTCAATCGCTTGGAGCTGCCTGGTATTTACCTGAAGAACGTTCGATAACAACGTACGATCAATTGCTAGATGAAATGTGTGCTGCATTGGGTGGACGAGCTGCCGAAGAAGTTATTTTCGGTAAAATATCTACGGGAGCTTTAAGCGATTTAGAGAAAATCACCAAACAAGCGTATGCCATGGTAACGATTTACGGCTTGAATGATAAAATTGGAAACATTAGCTTTTATGATTCTTCAGGTCAAGCGGAATATAGCTTCAATCGTCCTTACAGCGAAAAAACTGCCGAGTTGATCGATTCTGAAGTAAAGAAATTGGTAGATGTTGCCTACGAACGAACAACAAATATCCTCAGAGAAAACAAAGAGAAACTGGATTTATTGGCGGAGAAATTGTTGGAACGCGAAGTAATTTTTAGAGAAGATTTAGAAGAAATTTTCGGAAAACGTATTTGGGATAAAGACGATCAAAGTGCGAGTTCGGAGATTTCTCGATCGTATCAAGATCAATTGGCAGAAAACAAAGACATTGCTGATGC
>CAXNGM010000094.1:0-7665 GCA_964201695.1 Bacteroidia bacterium
GCCGAATAGGCGGGGACTTGAAGCAAGCGTTTGAACAAGGGCCTAGATTCGGACGAAGGAGCCCAGCTCATTACATTGCGGGTGGTCCAATTTTGTCCAACCCAATCAATTCCGAGGGTATTATCTAAGTCGTATGGCAGGTAATGAAACTGCCCTGTGTGGTAATCTAATTGAAGATAGTAGTTATTTTTGTTGTATATATAACCATCCCAATTCCCCATGAGTACATCTAATGCGGCATAACGCAACCAGGAATCAACATCAAATTTACGTTCAAAGGAGCATGGTAATTCGGCAATAGGTGTTTGATTGAGGATTGAAATGAAGGTTGAAAGTTCGCGGTAGTCTTGTGTATAATCGTTGGTGGTTTGGTCGTAAGGACGGCGACCAAATTCTACATAATTATATGCAGTTGGATTGGAGCTAATGTAATCGAGTGGGGCAGGATAGAGGCATTTGAACTGCGAGCTGTATTTGCTACCCGGAAAGTATAGATTCGTAAAATTCTCGTCGATGTGTTCGATGTTCGAATATAAACCACGGTATTCGTTGTTGATATACAATTTCACAAAGGACGATCGCGCACTAGGAAGATTCGCATCGCGCAAAACATCCCAACAAATTTTAGAACGTATCATGGAAGGATCGTTTGCGCTTCCATTGAGATTCATTTTTTGAATTCCTTGCCAAGTGAATGAATTGTAGGTGTTGAACGAGATTTTGAAGGATTGCTTTTCCGCGTTTAAACTAGTATTTCCTCGTAATCGAAAGCCGATGGCTGCAATTGAATCGGTTAGGACGCTGCTTTCATATTTGAAATTAGCAGGGAATTCACGTTCGGTTCCAGCAGCAGCAAACAAGGCAGTAAGAGAATCGGGATGGATACTAACGCGAACAGTTGCTACTTCGTTTTGAAGGTATGCAGGACCAAATGCTGGCAATTGGGCAGATACAACGAAATGAATTAAAAGTAAGAAAGGGAAAAGGAAATGTTTGAACTGCAACATTTTTCAAAGATATAGCAACATTTCGATTTTTTTGAAAGGTTAGGGCAAAGGTTATGTGATAAACAACCTGGAAATATTTTCTGGAAATTATCAACATACATGTTCAAAGAAATGCAATTGATTTTCAAATTATTGCTTGTAAAAACGATCTCGATTTTATAGGGAATACCCAAGTTCCCCTTCCCAAGGTGCAATTACGGGATTGATTTTGAGATAGACGTTTTTTAAGTGTTTATATACGTTTAAGTGGTTAATAAATTGGGGGAAACGAAGAGTAATATTCTTAATAGGAATTTTAATAGAACACTATATAATTGAAATTTAGACACAATGCAAAATCGTTAATCAAGGCAAGTCTTTTTATATATTTGTTTATTCTTTATCAATGACAACCAAACAAAATATTCTCCGTGTTCTAAGAAGTCGAAAAGCCGAATTTTCAAAGTTCGGGATTCGAAATATTGGCTTGTTTGGTTCTTATATTCGAAATGAGCAGCTTCCAGGAAGTGACATTGACTTACTGCTCGACTTTGAACCAGAATCAGAAAGTTTTGACAATTTCATGGCTGTTTATGATTTAATGGAGCAATTATTTAAAGGGGAGAAAATTGAGATTGTAACGCTGAATGGATTGAGTCCACATATCGGCCCTTCTATTTTGAAAGAAGTACAGTATGTCTAAAGAACCTAAAGAATATCTCCGCCACATATTCGATGAGTGTGAATTCATCCTGACTTCGAGTAAAGAATTAACAAAAGAAGATTTTATAAGCGAAGAAACCCTAAAAAGAGCATATGCTAGAAGTTTCGAAATAATCGGAGAAGCAACAAAGAAAATTCCTGCAGATGTTAAACTAAAATGGAGTTCAATTCAATGGAAGGAAATGGCAGGTATGCGCGATCGATTAATTCATGATTATATTGGAGTAAATTATTCCATTGTATGGGATGTTGTCAAGAATAAAATCCCACAACTATTAGTTCAAATAGAGGAATTATTGAGTCGAGACGAATAAAAGAAATGTGTATTCTGTTTGATGAAATTGGGGCGATTATTTGATATAATTTTTTTTTACAAGTCTAGAGTTTATTTCAACACAATTTGTTTCGCCGCCACAATTTCTTGTTGTGTATCTACAATGTAAATCACATACAATTCGTTTCCTCCCTAGCCATTAAGTGGAATAGTTTCGATTTGTTGACTGATTGATACATTTCCCAAATTAAAGAGAAAATAGGGGGCTATATGACATATCGAGGAACCTTAGTTTTGCAAAATCTCTTTTAGGATTGTAGACGAATATTTTAAATAACTAGATGATTAATATTATTTTCGTTAATTACTAGAATCGAATCAGTTTTACGTTTATTCGATTTTGCTAAGCACCTAAATTGATATGCACCTTTTCTAATTTTTATATTAAATTAATCCCTAAGACAACGTAAAGGATTACCTGCTTGCTTAGCGCCCACACTCCGATACGCAACATCAAAGCTAATAAACAGGTAGCGAACCCAGGAGGTTATGGAATCGGTCTCAGAGGAAGTCCACCAGTAAGCGTATCCGATATCATTTGCAAAGAATTGTCCATTTGAGCTGCGGATGCCTATTGCCAGACCAGAAAACCCGCTTTCGTTGGTTGCTGATGTGTTAGGACTGTTCCAATACTGAGTTCCTTCGCTTTTAAGTTTGGCTGCAACCAAGTTGTAGTTATTCCCTCCATCTGCATTCGGGTCCAAGTAGTTTATTAATTCACTCCATTCAGCGTCTGTGGGTTCGTGCCAACCTGATGGGCAAATGTGACGAGGGTCTGCAACGGCAAAAAAGTTATACAGTTTACCATAAGGGCAATCATAAAGGCTATCATTATTAACATAGGCCCATGCACCCAATTGAGTATCTATAGTATTTTCCCATTCGCTATTGGTTAAATTGGTTGTGATAGGGTCTCCATTTCGATAAGTACTTGTTTTGAGGTTTTCGGCCATCCATTCTTGGGTGCCAATTAAAATTGTCTTGTAAATATTGCCCTCTTGGTCTGTCATGCTGCCATAGCAGAGATTGGGATTATGAATACTGTCTGCGCCGCAACTATGCTGGCTTGCTGAAACAAAGTTGACATTAACAATGTCTGAAATGGAATGAGTTTCTATTGTTCCGTTTTGGAATACAACTTCCATGTTAGTTGATGAACCATTGAACCGAATACTATCAATTGTATTGATACAGTTTGAAACTGTGCCTGTGTTTTTATTAATATTTTGATTTGATTGGGCAACAGCTAAAAAACTAGAAAATATTAGTAGGCAAAAGAAAATATTTTTCATGTCTTTATTGAATTACAAATGGTTTAGAAATGTTTTTATATTTAGAAATAATACGGCATATATAGATGCCACTTGGTAAATCTTTTGTCCAAGTGTAGGTTTGTTTTCCTTGATGCATTCCATCAAAAATAGAGCGAACAAGCTTTCCATTCAAATCAAAAAGTTCAATAGATATTTTGCTTTCTTGTGGTGACCAATATTCCATGCTTAATTTATCTAAAGTAGGGTTCGGGAAAATTCTGAAGTGATCGTTTGTTGAACCCGTAGTTTGATCAATTGAATTCGTTCCTTTAAATGAATATTCTGAAATATCATCTATGGACCATGAACTTTGAGAGCCATTATTCTCAGTTATGTTCATTGTATTGTTGATGAATTTTATACTTCGGATATCCGAAACATTAAAAGCATCCGTTTGTCCATTTGTTAGAGTAACAGTGAGCTGGTTTTGTGCCTGTGCTATGTAACTTGTTAGCATTAGAATGGCAAGTCCAACATGAATCATTAATGTTTTTATTTTCATACTGTTTTTTTATATGTGTTCGAAAAGATTCAAATGCTAATTTAAAAAACAACTTAAACAAAAAAAATAATTTTAAATAATTTAAGGCTAATTTTTAGATACATCAAATTCAAATCAATGAACAATAACATGATTTTATTGGTGCAAATTATTTCATTATATGGGATGTTGTCAAGAACAAAATCCCAGAACGATTCCTTCAAATAGAAGATTTATTGAGTCAATACGAAAGTCACAAGGCATGGCAAGTTTGGATTTCCACCCGTCATTTAACAAAACCTTCATTGATTCTATCCATTAAACATTTTTAAAAGTTCTATGTTTGTTGCTTGATTTAAGAACCTTCTATGCAACATCGTTTCCTGCTATTTTTAACAATTCTGCTGATTTCCATTTCTCCAGCTTTCTCCCAAAATACCGGAACAATTACGGGTACGATCAAAGACAAAAATACCCAAGAAACGCTCATTGGCGCCATTGTGAAAATAGATAATTTAAACATTGGTGTCACAACCGATATGGATGGGAATTTTAAACTATCCGCCATTCCTGTGGGAAGTTATGCCATTACATTTTCTTATCTCGGATACAAACCTTTAACGAGATACAACATCAATGTTACTTCGGGAAATGCTATTGTGCTTTCCATAGAACTTGAACAAGTCCAAAACAATATTGGTCCGGTCGAAATTGTATATGATAAAAGTCGCTCGGCTGTGGCTGTTGATATGGTGACTCCGCTTTCTGTCCAAACGCTTACCACAGAAGAAATTCGTAGCAATCCGGGAGGGAATTTTGATATTTCCAAAGTTGTGCAGGTGCTTCCGGGTGTTGCTGGTTCGGCAAGTGCTTCATTCCGTAACGATATCATTATTCGTGGTGGCGCACCTAACGAAAATGTGTATTACCTCGATGGCATTGAAATTCCGGTGCTTAATCACTTCCAAACCCAAGGTAGTTCGGGTGGACCAGCTGGTATTTTAAATGTTTCGTTTATTGAAGATGTGAAATTGAGTTCATCGGCTTTTGATGCACGTTTCGATAATGCTATGGCTTCGGTATTTCAGTTCAAACAACGCCAAGGAAATCAAGAACGTTTGTCTGGAAATGTTCGAACGAGTTCTACCGAAGTAGCCACAACACTCGAAGGACCTATAAACAAAAAGACCGATTTCCTGGTCTCAGCCCGTCGCTCGTATTTGCAGTTGTTGTTTGAGTTGATCGACCTTCCTATTCGTCCCAATTACTGGGATTTTCAATACAAGGTGACGCATAAAATCAATGCCAAAACAACGCTTACTGCTTTGGGTATTGGTGCCATCGATAATTTCACATTGGAAGTTCCCAAAGTATCAACACCCGATAATACCTATATCATCAATTCAACACCATCGGTAAATCAATGGAATTATACTGTTGGATTTGGATTGAAGCGTTTGGTGAAAAACGGATTTGTAAATGTGACAGCAAGCCGTAATATGTTTAATAACAACATCGATCGTTTTGAGAACAAAGAAGAAGGCGATGAAACTAAACGCATATTGAAAATTCGTTCGCAGGAAATCGAAAATAAATTCCGTTTGGATGTGAATAAATTCAACAATGGATGGAAAATATCCTATGGTGTAATGCTTCAATATGTGAAGTTTAACAATGAATTATACAACCGTTTGGTGAAGTCGCAAACGCTCGACAATGGGGTTGTAATTCCTGAAGTAGTTCTCAATTATAATTCGAACATTGAGTTTTTCAAATACGGAGCATTTGCCCAAGTATCGAAACGCTTCTTCGATGAGAAATTTTTAATCAGTGCAGGTTTGCGTTCTGATATGAATTCCTTCACTAGCGATGGAAGCAACCCTGCAAAAACACTTTCGCCTCGTATTTCTGCATCATGGAATTTCCTTCCCAAATGGAATTTAAATGCATCGGTTGGAACTTATTATAAAATTCCAACATACACCGTTTTGGGTTTTCGCGATTCTATGAACACCCTAGTAAATGCTAATGCAAGTTATATTCGTTCGACACATTATGTGGCTGGATTTGAGTTCTTACCGAAGGATGATTTACGATTCACTGTGGAAGGATTTTATAAGAAATACTCCAACTATCCCGTTTCGGTGCGCGATGGAATTTCCTTGGCCAATCAAGGTGGCGGATTTGATGTGTTAGGAAACGAAGCCATAACAAGTATTGGAGGCGGGGAGACCTTGGGCGCAGAATTTTACATGCAGAAAAAACTCACCAAAAAAACCTTTGCGGTTTTGAGTTATACCTTTGTGCGTTCACGTTTTTCAGGAACTAACGGACAATTGATTGTTTCTGCTTGGGATTATCGTCATATGTTTTCGGTTTTGTTGGGACGTAAGTTAAAACGCGGTTGGGAAGTAGGAATGAAATACCGTTTTGCAGGAGGAGCGCCTTATACTCCTTTTGATTCAACAGCATCACGATTGAATTTTGCAAGCACAGGAACAGGTGTTCTCGATTTTACCAATTTGAATACATTGCGATTAATCAATTTCAATCAATTTGATATTCGAATCGATAAGAAAATCTATTTCAAACGTGCTACGCTCGATTTGTATTTGGATGTGACGAATGCTGCAGCTTTCCCGAATCCTTCTTTGCCGAACTACTCTTTCAAGCGCACGGAAGATAATTTGGGCTTCGAAACAACCGACGGACAAGCATTGAAACAAGATGGCTCGAATGGAATTCCTGTTTTATTAAACGATCAATCTTCTTTGGTAACACCATCCCTTGGATTTATTTTCGAGTTTTAACTTCATTGAAAAATTATTGTATTTTCGTTAGTACTTTGTTTTATCCTATGATATCAACCTATAAGCGTTTTTCGAAACTGCTAACTGTAATCGTTTTTGTGTTCATTTTGGACTCGTGTAAAAAAGATGAAAATCACATTCATCCAGAACCAATTGCAACCACCGGAACAGCCTCTATTCATGTTGAAAACAAAGTCGGAAATGATGTTTTGAGAACAGGTTTGATGTGTTACCAGAATGCTTCGGGTGATTCATTTCAAGTGGATTTATTGAAGTATTACATTGGTCAGTTTGAATGGCTTCGGGCAGACGGAACTTCTTTTCAATCGGATAATTACCAATTAATAAATGCAAGTAATCCGTCGAGTTTGGATTTTCAACTTGCCAATATTCCCAACGGAACTTATACTGGAGTGCGATTCAACCTCGGAGTGGATTCATTAAGAAATCATACGTTTACAAACTACAATGCATTGGATGCCTCCTCGGGCATGATTTGGAACTGGAATACCGGTTATATTTTCTTCAAACATGAAGGACGTTATATCGATTCAGTAAATTCAGTAAAATCCTTGCTTTTTCATTATGGAACCGATCGTGGCTTTACTCAAATTCAATTGCCTTTGGATAATTTAGTGATCAATGCGGATACTCGAAATCTCCAATTAACTTTCGATTTAGGAGCTTTGTATAGAGAATCAACGCCCATCGATTTTAATCTTTGGAATAACAACCAATCGCTTACAACGCAAGAATATCCTTGGTTAGATGCGATGAGATATAATTTCAGTTCGAGCTTTTCAATCAGTATTCAGTAAATGAAATTTCGGTTTAACACATTTACGGTTTTGGGAGCATTAGCGCTTCCGGTTTTAATCGGAATAGGTTGTTCGAAGGATAGTTCTTTAACACCTGAAGTACCATCCGATGCTGGACCAACTCCTTATACCTTGACCATACCAGCAGGATTTCCTTCCATGAATATTCCTGCCGATAATCCGATGACAGTTGAAGGAAT
>CAXNGM010000095.1:0-7653 GCA_964201695.1 Bacteroidia bacterium
AAAAAAGCGTATTTTCGCCAGAAACAAACAGCAAAATTGCAGAGAATGAAGATCAGAATCATTAATAAATCGGCACACTCTCTGCCGGAATATGGAACTGAACATGCAGCCGGATGCGACCTCCGTGCAAATTTACCGGAACCCATCACGCTTTCGCCTCTTGGAAGAGCGTTGATTCCCACTGGCTTATTTATAGAATTGCCTGTGGGTTCAGAAGGACAAGTGCGTCCTCGCAGCGGATTAGCAGTAAAGCATGGCATTACCGTTTTAAATTCACCTGGAACCATCGATGCAGATTATCGTGGTGAGATTAAGGTGATTTTAGTTAACCTTTCGGATATTGCTTTCACCATTAACGACGGCGAACGAATAGCTCAATTGGTTGTTGCAAAACACGAGCAAGCTGAATGGGAAGAAAGTTCCGAACTTGCCGATTCAGAAAGAGGTGCCGGTGGATTTGGTCATACCGGTGTTCATTAATACTTAGCATTTATTTATGAGAATCATAATCCCAATGGCAGGCATGGGAAAACGCATGCGGCCTCATACACTCGTAACACCTAAACCACTTATCGAATTTGCGGGCAAACCGATGGTGCATCACATCGTGGAAGAACTTGCTAGAACCTGCCACGAACCAATCGAGGAAATTGCATTTGTGATTGGTGATTTTGGTAAAGAAGCTGAAAAAAGTCTGATTGCCGTTGCAGAAAAAGTAGGGGCAAAAGGAAGCATTTACCATCAGGAAGAAGCTTTGGGAACAGCTCATGCCGTTTTGTGCGCAGCCGAATCGATGCAAGGAAAACTCATCGTTGCTTTTGCAGATACCTTGTTCAAAGCAGATTTCATTCTCGATGAATCGAAAGACGCCGTAATTTGGGTGCAACAGGTTGAAGACCCGAAGCCATTTGGTGTAGTTAAATTGAATGATGAAGGGAATATCACCGATTTTGTTGAAAAACCACAGGAATTCATTTCTGATTTGGCAATCATCGGAATTTATTACTTCCGCGATGGTGAAAATCTTCGTAGTGAATTACAATACCTGATCGACAATGATTTGAAAGAAAAGGGAGAATTCCAAATTACCAATGCGCTCGAAAACATGAAGCAAAAGGGTTTGAAGTTCGCTCCAGGAAAAGTAATCGAATGGCTCGATTGCGGAAATAAAAATAACACCGTTTACACGCATGCACGTTGGTTAGAATCTAAATCGGGAGAAGATTTAATCGATGCTTCGCTGATTAATAGAAACGCACTTATTATCGAACCATGTTTCATTGGCAAAGGTGTTACCATCGTTAATTCGGTAGTTGGTCCTCATGTTTCACTTGCAAATGGTTGTTCTATCGAAAACACGATTATTCGAAATTCGATCGTTCAGAAAAATACGCGCATACAAAACAGCGTTATAGGCAACTCAATGATTGGAAGTTTCGTGGAAATAAAAAACCAAATGCTCGATTTGAGTGTTGGTGATTATTCCGTTTCTTCGACCGGGATTTAAAAAAATAACATGCATCCAGTAAAATCGCTCCTGTATTTTTTTGTACTTATTTCTTTATTGGCTTCATGTAAAAGCAAACAGAGTGCGAATGCTCCAAAGTTCAATAATAGTGGAGAAACGCTTTCTGAAAAAGACAGAATCGATTTTGAGTTTCTCTTTTTTGATGCAACAAAGGAAAAGCTTCTTGGGAATTTTAGTCAGGCACAAGTCAAATTTCAACAAGCAATCCGAATAAATCCAAGAGCTTCGGCGGCTCATTTTGAGTTGAGCCAAGTATATCTAAATACTGGTAATTCCGATTTAGCAGAACTAAGCGGGAAAAATGCGGTTCGTTTTGATGATTCTAACAAATGGTACAAATTGTCGCTTGCCGATATTTATGCCCAAAACAGGAAATTTGATGAAGTAGCTCAATTAATGAATCAGCTACATAAAAAATATCCAAATAATCAAGAATATCTTTTAGGTCTCGGAACAGCTTTAGTGAACGATAAGAAGTACAGCGAGGCAGCCAAAGTATATGAAGAATTGGAAATTTTATCCGGTATAAATGAAGAGGTGGCGCTCCAAAAAAAGAACTTATTTATGCAGCTTGGGAAACCGGAAAAGGCAATTCTCGAGATTCAGAAATTGATGAATGCTTTTCCGGATGAAATTGGTTACCGAGGTTTTTTAGCGGAGATTTATGAAGATACCAATCAGCCCGAAAAGGCGCTTGATGAGTATAATGAAATCATTAAACGCGACCCTGAAAATCCCAGTGTACATTTTTCTTTAGCCGAATATTACCGTCGACAGGGAGATAAAGAAAATTCATATCAAGAGTTAAAAAAAGCATTTGCTAATCCAGAAAGCTCATTGGAATTAAAAATCCAGGTGCTTTCATCGTATTTCGATATCACCTTGCAATATCCCGAATTGGTCTATCAAGCCATGGAGCTTTGCCGAGAATTGGTTTTGGCACATCCCCAAGATCCGCAGGCACATGCTGTTTATGGTGATTTTCTTTTGAGGGAAGAAAAATTGCAAGAAGCACGCGAGCAGTATATGTTGGTTTTGGCTGCCGACAAAGCGCGGTTCAATGTGTGGACTCAACTTTTGCTGATCGATTCTGAGTTGAGTAATTATCAAAGTATGTTTGATTTAAGCAAAGAGGCCATGGAATTATTTCCATATCAACCCACCGTTTACTTATACAATGGAATTGCAGCAATTCAACTTAAGCAATACGAAAAGGCAATTGAGTCTTTAAAAGCGGGAGCGAATGTTACAACATCCAATGCGCCGCTCTCATCGCAGTTCTTTTCTTCACTTGGCGATTGTTTCAATTATACCAAACAATATAAAGAGAGTGACGAATCTTATGAAATGGCTTTAAAGTTCGATTCGAGCAATACATACGTGATGAATAATTTTGCTTATTATTTGTCCCTCCGCAAGGAAAATCTGAATAGAGCAAAACAACTTTCCGAAAAATGCAACGAACTTGACCCAGGTAATTCTTCTTTTCAAGATACGTTCGCATGGATACTTTTTGAAATGGGTGATTTAGAAAATGCTTCCATTTGGATTGATAAAGCCATCGAAAATGGTGGAATCAAAAGCGGCACCATCATGGAGCACAAAGGCGATATCTTAATTAAACAAGGCAAAACGGCAGATGCTCTTGATTTTTGGAATCGTGCGAAAGAATTGGGTGGTGTAAGCGATAAAATTGATTTGAAAATTGCCCAGAAGAAATACATCTTTTAATGAGAATGCGGGTTTTTATAGTACATAGTTTTTTAATATCCCTGTTGGTTTTATCAAGTTCTTGCCGGACAAAAAAAACTATTACGGAAGCCCCAATTAATAATCCAATTGGCATTTTTGAAACGGGTATTTCAAGCCCAGATAGCCTTTCTCGGGCCATGCAAATGGCTGACGCCCCAATACTTTGGTTTGGGGCAAAAGTTTCAGTTGATTCGGACATTAACAACCAAACCAACTCATTTTCTGCGAACCTCCGCATCAAGAAAGATAGTGCCATTTGGATTAGTATTTCTCCGGCCTTAGGAATTGAAGTTGCTCGTGCGTTCATTACTCCCGATTCACTCAAGTTTATTAACCGAATTAATGGAACCTATTTTAAAGGCGACTACAAGTATTTGAATGATTTACTTCAAATCGAAGTTAATTTTAAAATGATTCAAGCAATTCTTCTTGGGAATATCTATTTGCATTACTCCATCGAACAATACATTAGAGATAGAGAAAACTCAGAACTTGTATTAAGCACTTTAAAAAAACGAAGAATACGTAGAGATATTGATGTAGAAATTCCTCAAATTCTAACGCAGGAAATTTGGTTTTCTTCCTTTCAAAATAAAATTGTGCGCATGGAAATGCAAGACTATCGACCGGTTCGGAAGTTCACGGTAAACTATTTACAATTCGAGAAAGTGGATGATCTGAGTATGCCTTATAAGTTAATTATTACGGCTCAAGCCGATAAGCATGTAAAAATTGATTTGGAATATTCCAGAATGACGATCAATAAGGAGCTTAATCTGCCTTTCAATATTCCAGAAAATTATGTTCCGGGCAACTAAGTATTTTCTCATCGTTTTTTTCATTTTTGGGACAGGGCTTTCCGCTTTTTCCCAAACGAGCCGCTCCGAACTTGAGCGAAGAAAAAAGGCGCTTCAAAAAGAAATTGACATCACTAACAAGCTCATTTCCGAGACTAAGAAAAACAAAAAACTTAGTTTAAGTCAGTTAAACATACTCAATAAAAAACTCGAAGACCGCAAGCGTTTAATCAATGCTATTCAGCAAGAGGTTAATTTGCTAAATTCATCAATACAAAATGATGGACAAAGAATACTTGAACTTCAAACCGACCTCAATCGGCTTAAAACCTCTTACGGTAAGTTAATTCGTCAGGCATATTTAACCCGTAATCAAGAGTCGGCGCTAATGCTCTTGTTTTCGGCACATGACTTTCAGCAGGCCTATAAGCGACTGTATTATCTTAGAAAATATACGAGTTACAGACGCGAGCAAGCATTATTAATTGAAGAAACACAGCGAGAATTGGATGGAAGAGTTAAGCAGTTTAAAACGGATTTGTCTACTAAACGCGATTTACTAGGATCGGAAGAGCGTGAAAAAATAGAGTTGAATATTGAAAAGAAAGAGCAAGAACAAACATTGTCTGTTCTTAAAAAGAAAGAGAAAACGCTAAAAAAGGACCTTGAGAAAAAACGGGCTGATGCACGAAAATTGGATGGATCAATTCAACGGGTTATAGAAAGTGAAATTGCCAAAGAACGCAGTCGAGCGGAGGCAAAATCAAAGGCCAAGTCTGAAGCCAATCGTAGGAAAGCCGTTTCAGAAGGCAAGCCAGTTCCCGAAACACCTAAAGAACCCGAAATGCGCGTAACAACAGAAACACGGGCATTATCAGGGAAGTTTGAATCCAATAAAGGGCGCTTGCCATGGCCTGTCGACCGTGGTGTCATATCCGAATCGTTCGGTACGCATCCGCACCCTGTATTAAAAGGGATCAGTACAAACAACAATGGAATTAATATTTCAACCAATGCGGGGGCTTCTGTTAAGTCCATTTTTGCGGGTGAAGTTTCCGGAGTTATCTCAATTCCCGGAGCCAATATGGCAATCATCATCAAGCATGGAGAATACCTGACTGTTTATAGCAACCTCGCATCTTCATCGGTTTCTAAAGGACAAAAAGTAAGTGCTGGTCAATCTATTGGCATTGCCGATCGCGACGACAGTGGAAATAAGTCGGAGGCGCATCTCGAAATTTGGAAAGGCAAAACCAAACTGAACCCCGTCGATTGGATTTCGCGTTAGTAAATAAATTCGCGCTTGAACCAGTAAGAATATCGTGGTAAATAATACGTGATACCAATGCCTAAATACGTTCCGCTGTATGTTGCAACTTGATTAGAAAACCGGGCAGCATTAAAACTG
Organism: Bacteroidia bacterium; assembly: GCA_964201695.1. GTDB lineage: Bacteria > Bacteroidota > Bacteroidia > M30B66 > M30B66 > CALQRR01. The sequence goes on from CAXNGM010000095.1 coordinate 5,486, forward strand.
CCTGAATACGCATCTTGCAAGCCATAACGCAACGTTGCTCCAAAATACAAGGCGGCATCATTTTTAAAAATAGAACCTACTTCAAATCCAGCAATAAGAACAGGATATGCACTTTTGTTTTGAGATGCTGTTGTGCTATAATTTAAAGTGCTTGAACTATCTCCACTGAGTTTCACGTTTTGGGCGTAGTTTAAATTAAGTTGTAATCCAGCACCAATAAATTCGCGGTGGCGCAATGAACCCAAGTATCCAGAAAATCCAAGCATAATTGGGAATTCTAGATTGTGAGAACGAAAGCGGGCATCCACACCAACAGCCGGCGCACTAGTTTGACGAAGGGCAAATGATTGTATGGAATAACTTGCTGATGCCGAGGCAAAAAAGTGTTCGCCAAGTTCAATGGAGTTTGTAATTCCTCCCTGAAAACCGGCTCTACTCACTATAAAAAACCGAGAACTTAATTGTGACTCCCCCGAAGCCCAGCCAATAGTTGGACCGGCTGTAAAACCCAAACGCATTTTGGGCGCTTGTCCAAAAACACACAAAGTGGAGGCGAGTAAAAATTGGAGAACTAGAAAAGGGCGCATAATCTGTTTTGGGCAAAGTAACAAAATTAGGATGTTTGAACTAGCTCCAATACAAACCGAAATACATTTTTCATTTTTCATTTAAATTCATGTACTTTCAACCACTCAAACAGAACAAATGAATACTGATTCCGTCAACAGCTCAAACGAATCACGATTTCAAAGGTGGACTTCAGAACTCTTTCGGCCCGTGCCACTAGATTCGCTCGTTGCCTTTCGTGTTGCTTTCGGTTTGTCTATGGCACTTTGGTCCTTGTACATGATTTTTGGTGGAAGGGTATCCGAATTATATATTCAACCCGAATATTATTTCACATATCCAGGTTTGAATTGGATTCAACCACTTTCTGGCTTTGGAATGTATTTTATTTTTGCATCGCTTTTTGTTTCGGCATTGATGCTCGCTGCCGGCTGGTTCTTTAGAATAAACACCCTGTTTTTCACACTCTTGTTCGCCTACATTTCGCTTATCGATCAAGCTAACTATTTGAGCTATTATTATTTTGTTTTGTTGATGGCCATTATGCTTTCATTATCGCCGGCAAATCGCTTGTTCTCCATCGACTTAATCAGAAAGCCCTCCATTCGTGTTGAATTGATTCCGCGCTGGAGTGTTTTGGCTTTTGAGATTCAGGTTGCCTTAGTTTTTATTTTCGCAGGTATGGCAAAACTCAATGCAGATTGGTTATTTGCCGGGAGACCATTGAATATATGGCTTGAAAATTTGGGGCTGAATTTTGGGTTTCAATTTCCTCATTGGATAATTTCCGGAATTTTCCCCATTGCCATTTCTTGGATATTATTGCTGTTCGATTTTATTATTCCGCATTTTTTGCTCGACAAATCTACAAGCGTGTTTGCTTTTAAATGGGTTGTTATTGTTCAGCTCATCGCCATCATTCTTTTTCCTTCCGGCTTTTTCCCCGTTCTGATCATTTTTGCGTCCATGATATTTTTTCCTCCCGAAATTATTCGTCGTTGGATTTCGGGTATCTCCTATTTGCTTTACGATGTATTTCAGTTTAAAGGAGATGTTTTCAAACCGGGAGGAGCACATCTGCTTCAATATCGAAAAAAGAAATTATTTCCCATTGTGCTTTGTTTGTTTTTAGGCACTCAAATACTTTTGCCTGTAGGGCTTTTTCTCCAATGGGGAAGCGCTCGTTGGGCCGATGCTGCATGCCACTTTAGTTGGGATTTACGAATCCAAGAAAAAAAATCGAGAATTTGGGTCTGGAAAGAAAATGCTTTAACAGGAAAGAATGAAGAGGTGAAACTTAGTCAATACCTGATGCCACATCAAATTCGACACATGGCCGAAAGTCCCGGTATGATTCAACAATTCATTGCCAATAAAAAGCACAGTTCTTCTTCATCAAACTCCGATTTTACAGGCAACATTCACGTGGTTTCAACGGTTTCGCTGAACGGACAAAATCCTCAACCACTTGTTGATTGTAACATTGATTAAACATCACAAGCGGATTTTGGGAAGGGTTCATCTTGGTTTCGGATTCGTATTTATTTTGCTGGCAGCCTCTTGCATAAAACCAACTAACCATTTTCAATTAGCACAGCAGA
>CAXNGM010000096.1:0-7596 GCA_964201695.1 Bacteroidia bacterium
ATTCAAGAACGCGCAAGAGAATTTGCAGTAATTGAAACGATGGATGGAGGAAAATCGATTCGTGAAAGCCGCGATATTGATGTGCCATTGGCTGCTAATCATTTCTTTTACTATGCTGGATGGGCCGATAAATTGGAATATGCATTTCCCGGAAAAGAGGTAAAATCGATAGGTGTAGCAGGACAAATTATCCCTTGGAATTTCCCGCTTTTGATGGCGGCTTGGAAAATTGCACCCGCATTGGCAACAGGAAATACGGTGGTATTAAAACCCGCCGAAACAACGCCATTAACGGCATTGAAACTTGCCGAAATTTTTCAAGAAGCAGGATTACCCGATGGCGTTGTAAATATTATAACAGGTGCTGGAACAACAGGTGCCGCTATTGTGAACCATCCGGGCATCGATAAAATTGCATTTACAGGTTCGACTGAAGTGGGTAAACTGATTCAAAAATCCTTAGCAGGAACCAATAAAAAACTCACACTCGAACTTGGTGGTAAAGCAGCCAATATTATATTCGAGGATGCACCCATCGACCAAGCTGTTGAAGGAATTGTGAATGGAATTTTCTTTAACCAAGGACATGTTTGTTGTGCGGGTTCTCGACTTTTTGTTCAGGAAGGCATTGCCGACAAAGTGATTCGGAAATTGAAAGACCGCATGCAAACATTGGTGGTTGGCGATCCGATGGATAAGAACACCGACATCGGAGCAATCAATTCCAAAGAACAATTGCTAAAAATTAACGAATACCTCAAAATTGGGGTAAATGAAGGTGCTGAAATGTACCAACCCAATTGCAAGATTCCATCAAAAGGATATTTCTGTAAACCCACACTTTTTCTTCATACTTCCCAAAGTCACCGAGTTGTTCAAGAAGAGATTTTTGGGCCGGTGCTCGCCATTCAAACCTTCAGAACCGTTGAAGAGGTAATTGAAAAAGCCAACAACACTCCGTTTGGATTAAGCGCCGGTGTATGGACTGATAAAGGATCTAAGATTTTCACCATGACATCGAAATTGAAGGCTGGCGTTATTTGGGCGAACACCTACAATAAGTTTGATCCGGCATCTCCTTTTGGAGGATACAAAGAAAGTGGATTTGGGCGTGAAGGCGGATTGCATGGTTTGATGCCTTATTTAACATTTAACTGATTTTCATTTTGCACAATTGATATGGCTACTACAAAAACCCCAAGCAAAACTGCTGTAAAAAAGGAGAATATACTTGAAACCAACCAAGTTGTTCAGAATGAAAATACTGAAAATACTCCTGCATCGAACGATCGAATAAAAGTGTTAAAGACTTACAAAATATACATTGGAGGACAATTTCCACGCACTGAATCGGGAAGATATTATCCGCTAAGCTTGACCGATAAAAGCGTTGTGAATGTATGCCTTTCATCACGTAAAGATTTTCGAAATGCGGTTGTAAAAGCGCGAGAGGCGCAAGAAAGTTGGGCGTCAAGATCGGCTTTGAATCGCAGTCAGATTTTATATCGTATTGCTGAGATGTTGGAGACTCGAAGTGCTCAATTTGTGGAGGAAATGATTCTTCAAGGAAGCACGAAAGTAGCAGCCAAATTGGAAGTTGAGCAGTCGGTTGACCGCTTGATTTACTATGCTGGATGGTGTGATAAATACAATCCTATTTTCAGCAGTGTGAATCCGGTGAGTAGTTCTCATTTCAATTTTTCGAGCACCGAACCCATGGGAGTAATTGCCCTAATTGCATCGCAAAAAAGTGCCTTACTAGGATTGATTTCGGTTATTGCTCCGGCCATTGCTAGTGGAAACACCTGCGTTGTTTTGGCCTCGAATAGCAAACCACTTTCTGCTATTACATTTGCAGAGGTGTTAAATTCTTCCGATTTACCTGGAGGTGTTGTGAATATTATGACTGGTGAAGTAAAAGAGCTTCTCCCCCACTTTTCGAATCACATGGATGTAAATGCAATTTATTTATGTACCGATAATACTGAAGAAAAAAAACTTGCTGAGACAAATGCATCGCTCAATGTGAAACGCGCGCGCATTGAAACCGAACAAGACTGGGCAAACCCAACGTGTGAATCACCTTACCGAATCATGGATTTTCTAGAAGTTAAAACAACTTGGCATCCAATCGGTATTTAAGCGATTAGTCTTTCATTTGTTGATCGAGACGCTTAAGTTCATATAGACGATCGTTCAACATATAGATGTAACGATCAGCAATTTTCAAATTGTAATTGTTTGCCGCTTTCCTCGCCCAAACAAGCGCTTCATCATAATTCCCTTGCATTTCGGCAGCAACAGCGCGATTATATGTTGCTCTTTTTGCTAATTTGTTTGATGAAGAATTACTGAATGTTTCCCAGATTTTAGCCGCTTCAGCCCAATCGCCACGACGCGCCATTTTCTTAGCCCGTTTCATTCCCGCACTTTGTCCAGAGCGACCATAAATTTGGCGTGAGTAGGACACCCAAGAAGGAGCAACGCGCACACCGTATGCATCACCACCCTGAAAACCCGTTTGCATAATAGCATCAGCAGGAAACAAAAGTGAGGTTCTTGCTAAAACATCGGTTTTTGCTGAACTGGTAAATGTTCGGTTGGTTGTCATTTGATTTTGATCGAAAATTGCTCCCGAGTTTTTCAGATACATTCTCCAGCCCATCGTAATGCGAACATTTTCCATCGCATCGAAATAAATCTCCTCGATAGTTTGCCCATTTTCTGTTTTTTTTCTCGATTTCTGAGCAGATGAAATTGCTATATCTGAATCAAAAGCTTCGAGTGAAATAACCGCATCTGCATTATACTTAGAACATAAAACACCGATATCTCCTTGATTTAGAGGAGGAGGTAAAATTCCTGTTCCCGTACCTGTAAATTGTTCACTTGCAATGATGATATTGTATTTGGGTCCATTTTGAAGCCGACTTTGTAAACCTGACAATGCTTGTTCAACCCCTCGCTTATCGACAAATAGCATTTCCCCAGTAAAAATGCCCTCCACAATATTCATCCACGCATTTTGTCTACTGGCTTTATAGCGATTAAGCAGCACGATTGTTTTAATATCTTTCGGAAGATTCACATCTGCAGGACGTAAACCTGAATAGGAAACGGATGTTTTGCAGGAAAAAAGAACTAGAATAATTAAAAGAAGAGAAAGTGCTTTTTTCATGTTTAGTGATTTTGTGAATTTAAAGTTTCAAGTAAAAACGACCAAGCAAAGAAAATTGAGGCAATTACAATTTGCACTTGGAAATTTCCGTCTGTAAAATTCGTTAAAATAAAACAATTAACATTGGCTTTATGATCTACAAAAAATAGCACTCTTTAATGAGTCAACTTTCATCAAAGAGTGCTATTCATTATTTTGATTAAAATCTTATGCGAATTTTAAATTCAGATCTAAATCTTATTTATCCTCCACAACTGAATATACCACTAATTGCAGTGTCTTTCCATTTTAAACCGGGATAAACTTCCATTATTGTAAACCGTATAGTTCCACTCTTATCAGGTAAAACAAAAGTTTGAATACCCATTACATCAGAGAGTTCAAGGGTACAGTAGTCTCTCCCATTTACTGTTACTTTAAATTTTTTGACACGACTATTATTTTCCCAAGATGCTTTGGATGATTGATATCCGTTTAAAATACTAATGGTACCATCACCCATTGGCCCCCATTCTTTGAATTCTAAGTACTCGCCAATTCCATAATCCGCATTTCCTTCAACCCAAGCAGTGTTTGGATTATCATCGCATACATTATTTGCTAAATATTTCATTTTCCCTTGAGGCGCTAAAGTAGAGGATGCTTTTGTGTTATCTGGCTCAGGCCCATTACACATCATATGAGTCCAAGTCCAAGTATCTGTGGGACCATCTTGAGATTCAACAGGCTGTTTTCCCCAAACCATGTATTTTGTTTTAGGGGCTTTCGCCTTTATGTTTGGCAAGTTGGGTTTTGTCTGAGCTAAGGTAGCATTCGTATATACAAAGAATGCAACTAGAAGAAGTAATGCTGTTTTATGGTTATTCATATGATTTAATTTATTTACTAATCTTATGGCTTTTCGGCTAGGCCTCGTTTATCATTGGTTTCTGGACTCGAAGTTATTTTTAATCAATATGCTAAAATGAGAATTACATCATAATATTAGCATGCGCTGATTTCAATTTAGTTTTATAGATGTTATTACCCACTCCATGGTTTCAAAAACATTCCCATCAAAATCTGAATCCTTTACCGATTTTTTCTTTATCTCAACAATAAATGTTCTTTTCAAATAATCAGGATTAGCTTTTAATTCAAAAGTAGCATCAGCATCAGCATCATCAATAAGAATTGGGACTCCGCTTAAATTATTGTCACTCAAAAACCTAAAATCAAATTCTTCTCTATTAGAAATATCGATAAAAATTAAATGGGCATCATCTCCTACATAAAAATCTTCAAAAATCATTGTCAATATTTTGGTTTCAGAGGATAAATCAACATTATCTTCCTCCGATTCACTTGTTTGAGGTTCTCTGGAATTGTCACTTATGTTTTTTGCGTCTTTTTCAGGAAATGATTTTCCATTCTCATTCTCGGTTAATTCTCCTTCTTCAGGGTTGATTAGTAATTCGAAAGAATAATCGAATTTTCCGGCACAATCATATCCGACCCATGTTGGTTGTGGATCAGCGCTAATAAATTTCCAATCTTCCTGAATAGTAAATTTGATAACTCCGGCATCTTCAAACATAGTATGAGGCGGGTCTCCTGCTTCATTTGTATAGGCTTCACCCACAAAATCATCTAACTCAGAACATGAACCAATTTGACCTTTATTAAAGAGTGTATATTCAAAACCTTTTTCTTTTTTATTGCGAATAACCAACTTACATTTTAATGAGTTTATGTATACGATGGAGTCGCTTGAATTGATTACATAATCATTTGAAATTGATTCATTCTCTAATAGTAATTGTTCTGACCAATTGTCGCTCGGTAGAATCATGATATTTGACTTCTTGGCTTGAGCATATGAATTTGATAATCCTACAAGTAAAAAAAATAGATGTAGTAAAAAGGTTGGTTTCATTTGTTTTTTGGTATTGCCAATTCATTAATTATCAAAAATAAATGAACTTTTTTCAAAATTAATAATTTTTCAATATTTAAAATTAAATATTTTTATGAAAATCCAGTTCGTCTTGTTATTATTGATAAGAGAAAGCTCCTATTTATAATTCGAAAAATCATAAAGCACTATTTGAATCAGAATTGAAGGTTCCCATCTTCTGGTACAATCAGAATAGTTAAAGAGCAAAAAATAATTATTTGTTTTATTCGATTCGCTCACACAATTCTAACCAACGAAAAGACTTCTCTTCAATTTGATTGGAAACATAAGCGATTTTCTGAGCGATTTTCTGAAGTTCAACATGGTCGGAAATTCCACTGTTGAGTTTTTCGGTGAGGTCGGCCAATTGCGTTTCGAGTTGAGGAATTTCTTTTTCTAATTGCTGATGTTCGTGAACTTCCTTAAAGCTTGGCTTGGATTTTTCCTTTTTGGGTTGAACTACTTCCGCAATTACAACTGGAGCTATTACTTTAGGAGCTTTTTCTTTTTGTGCAAGCTCTTGGCGATAATCGGTATAGTTTCCATTGTAGTCGCGAATGACACCATCTCCCTCAAAAATGAATAAGTGGTCGGCCAAATTATCCATGAAGTAACGGTCGTGAGATACAATGAGCACACATCCACCAAAATTTTCAAGGAAATCTTGGAGAATATTGAGCGTTTGAATATCGAGGTCATTGGTAGGTTCATCGAGAATGAGGAAATTGGGATTCTTCATCAACACGGTTAGCAAATACAAACGTCGCTTTTCACCACCACTTAATTTTGAAACATACGTGTATTGCATTTCTGGTGGGAACAGAAATAATTGTAAAAACTGCGATGCTGATAAATTGGTTCCATTGGCAAGCGGAATTACCTCGGCAACATCTTTCACAATTTCAATGACACGTTTATCCTCCGCCAAATTCATTCCCTCTTGGGAGTAGTAGCCGAAAATAACCGTTTCACCAACTTGAATTTTTCCGGAATCGGTTTCCAGTTGCCCCATAATCAATTTGAGCAAGGTGGATTTCCCACATCCATTCTTCCCAACAATACCAATCTTTTCGCCTTTAATGAATGTATATGTAAAAGGCTGAATAAGTGTCACATCACCAAATCCTTTCGAGACTTTGACCAATTCCAGAATCTTTCCTCCCAAGCGATTCATTTTCACACTCAGCTCAACCTTATCGTCTTGAATGCGTTGCGATGCTTTTTCTTTGACCTCGTAAAAACTATCGATGCGCGATTTAGCTTTAGTTCCGCGCGCCTTCGGCATTCTTCGCATCCACTCCAATTCCTTGGTAAAAGTGTTGCGAGCTTTTTCAACTTCGCTATTAAACATCTCCAATGCAGCTGCCTTTTTCTCTAAGTAATAGGCATAATTCCCTTTGTAACGGAGCACATTTTTACGGTCAATTTCCAAAATATCGTTGCAGACATTGTCCAAGAAATATCGATCGTGGGTAACCATTAACAAGGTTAGATTGCTCTGACGTAGATAGCCTTCGAGCCACTCAATCATTTCTACATCAAGGTGATTGGTAGGTTCATCGAGCAATACCAAATCGGGCTCACGGATCAACAATGCTGCAAGAGCAACACGCTTTCTTTGTCCACCCGATAGCTCACCCATTTTCTGTTGGAGTTGATGGATGTTAAGTTTACCCAAAATCTCCTTCACTTTGGCCTCCATGTCCCAAGCTTTGAGATCATCCACCAAACGAATTACATCTTGTAAAGTATCACTTTCGGGATTGTTTTCGAGCAGAAATTCGTACTGGCGAATGGCTTCCAAACGTGGATCGTTCCAAGCAAAAACGGCTTCTTCGATGGTTTGTTCCGGATCGAAAGGAGGATGTTGATCGAGGTAGGCAACTACGCAATCGTTCCGAAAAACGACCTCCCCTGAATCGGGAACTTCTTTCTTCATAAGAATGCGAAGAAGGGTTGATTTCCCTGCGCCATTCTTAGCAACGAGCGCTGTTTTTTGGCCTTGTTGAAGTCCAAAATTGATATTTTCGAATAATACACGTTCACCAAATGATTTGGTAAGACGATCGACCTGCAGATAATTCACGGCGCGAAGTTAGGGTTTTGATTCCTCTTCCTTGTCTTTTGGAACGTACGAATATGAATATCCTCCGGGAAAATGTTGAGAAAGTTGTCCATGATGGAAATCTGGCGGTGGAAATGGGCCCATTTGTTCTTCATGAAACTCAACTTGTGTATCGAGTGATTCATCTTCATCTTCAAAATAACGACGAATTGCAGGGCCTTGATTACGATAGCGATAAGCACAAAATGCACCTGCCATGGAACCCATTAAATGTGATTCCCAAGAAACATGATGAAACAAGGGAAGAACTCCCCAAATCATTCCACCATATAAAAAGATAATGAGCAATGAAATAGACATCAATCGGGAATCGTGACGTAATATTCCACTAATTGCTAAAAAAGTTGCCAATCCATA
>CAXNGM010000097.1:0-7573 GCA_964201695.1 Bacteroidia bacterium
TGCAAAAGCGGGTGCAACGGAAGTTATCGAACAACAAATATCGATGAGCCTTTTAACCTTTGAAGGCGAAGCTCAAGGAAGTACTGTTGAATTGAAATGGCTTACTGCTATTGAAATAGAAAATGAAAAGTTCACTGTAGAACGCTCAAACGACGGAACGAATTTCGAACCCGTTGGAACAAAGCCAGGGGCTGGAAACAGTAACGAAGTATTGAGCTATTCGTTTAGAGATAATAACCCGCCACTTGGCACAAATTATTATCGTGTAAAATTAACTGGATCGGCAGGTGAAGAATATTCGATGATTACACCTGTAAATGTGGAATCGGCAGGAGAAGCAAATATTCAAATATTACCAGCTCAACCTAACCCATTTCACAAAGATTTTCAAGTTGAATACAGTGTTCCCAATGATGGATTGGCCAAAGTAAAACTCATGAGTTTAAGCGGCGAAGTAATTCATCAGGAAGAAGTAAGCTGTGATAAATCTTCAATGAAACAATTCATCTTCAAAGATGAAAAAGGATTAAAACCAGGCGTGTATCTCTTCAGCGTTGCGCAAGAAGAAGAATCCAAAATGGTAAAATTGATAAAACGTATTTAAAACTTTTCTAACCTCAACTTTAAAAGCCCTGATGCACTCAACTGCTCAGGGTTTTTTATTTAATGGAAATTGATTACGAATTAGTTTTTATGCTAATTAATTAATTAACGCAATAATTCTTACTCACAAAGAATGGAATTTACTGACGGCATTATTGCTATAAATCTTGATATCATTCACATTTAAGTATTTTTCAAAGGAATCAAAAGCTCTTTTCTTACAGAAGTAACCCATGAGGGTTTTATGAAACATTCAAGCGAAACAGCTGAAATACATTTACGTATCAATAAAAAAAAGCAATTCAATAAACATGAAAATCAAATCAATCGGTACATCGATTCATTCTATGAAGTATTTAATCTTATTGTTGTTTATTTCCTTAATCGGAACTTCCGTAAATGCTCAAAGTAAAATGGGCAAGGGACTTATTGGAAGTGCGGAATTAATTCCAGATAATTCCAATTTATTTGTTTCATTTTCTCCAGTATTTACTGGAGGTAAAACATATGTTCGCTGGTTAGTTTCGAACGATGAAAAAGATGGGATTTTTATTGTTGAACGATCGACTGATGGAGTTGAATTTGAAGCATTAGGATTTAAAGACCGAGTTGGATCTCCTCTTTGTGTTAACTTATTTTATTCGTACGTTGATGAAGTTCCATTGGCAGGACAATCCTATTATCGAATTATGTCGGTTGGTACAGACCAAACATTTACATACAGCGATGTGCTGCGTGTTCAAGGAGAAATAATTTCAACGCCAATTGACAATTCTGCAATAAACACATCAGAATAAAAAAACTTGTAACTCTATTACAATGTATTCGTATCTTCAAAATGATGCGAATAATGCGTTATAATTTATACTAAGCGCAATCGAAAATTCTGTACATGAAAAGAAAATTACATTTTCGTACAAAGAATACATTAAAACTAAGTAATCGATTAAGACTCGTTTATTCAGGAGTTGTTTTATCATTATTACTTGTTTCAGGTTGGCTTATATACCTGAACTTCACAAAGCCGAAAACAGGTTATGCAAGTGATCAATCTTCACTATTAGATTTTAGCTGGAAAAGAAAAATTCAATTCGCAGATCAATTAATTCAAGCGGATGAAATACTAACCGATTTTCCATTATTAATTCACATACGTGATTCGGAATTTCGTTCCATAAAATATGGCGGTAAAGTTATTCATCCCAATGGCTATGATATTCGATTTACCAAGTCAGACGAAAAAACACTGCTTCCCTCGCAAATAGATAGCTATAACCCACTAACAGGCGAATTAGCAGTTTGGGTTTTGTTGGATACCTTATCGGCCAGGAGCAATAAGGATTTAACCATATTTTACAGTAATGCAACAATCCGATCGGAACTTCCTTCTATTTTATGGAACGGAATATACCGAGGAATATGGCACATGAATAATTTGCATGCGTCAAATAATCGCAAGTTTATTGCTACTTCGTTTGGCACCAATGAATATGAGGGAAAAATTGGGAAAGCAAGACTGTTCGAATCATCACGCAATGATGCTGCCTTTTTCCCAAGCTCAAATGATTTTAATTTAACAAACAATTTTAGTTTTTCTGCTTGGATTAAGCTAAATGAATTAGGACGAGAACAAGTTGTTTTTTCGAACGAAGACGGTATATCTGGAGGTTATAAATTCTTCATTTCGAAAAACAATAAATTGGATATTGAATTTATTGATGTGGCGGGAAAACATATTTCAATTTCTCAATCATCCGATGGAATTGCATTAGAAAAAGATAAGTGGTATTTTATTTCAGGAGTTTATTCAATGAAAGAAAGTAGTTTAATTACCTATTTAAATGGGCAATTAGACCGAAATATATCCATCATTGAATCACCAGGAAGTTCGCATTCAGGACTACAAATTGGACGCGAGTTAAACAACAATCAATCATATTTTAACGGAATAATCGATGAGATTCGGATTTCTGCTGAAGCATTTAACAAAACGAGATTTGCGGCAGAATATAAAAATCAATCCTTGAGTGAGAAACTTTTCAAGGTATTCAATTCAGAAAAAATTGACATGAATACACTCTCATTGAAACGTAATAAATCGGGAATAAACGAACTCAATGCGCTTGAAACTTCCAATCAAGAAATTGCTAATAATTTACACGCAAAGAAATTGTATTTATCCAATCAAGCTCCTGGAACATTAACTTCGAGTATCGAAGCACTTCAATCTAGAATGGATTATATCCGAAAAGTTTCAAATGAAAACACGAAATAGTTCAGGTTTCATAGGCAATTGAAAAAATTAATTTTTGGGCCTCTTGGAATTTATTCAGAATTAACTTTGTGAACTTATGATTTAGAATTTATCAACCTGATAACATTTATTTTTTCCTAAATCCTCCGCCATCGCCAATATTGAATCGAACAAAAATCTCATTGGCTCCGAGTCTGTTAGCATTGAATGTTAATGTTGAATAAGTAAAGTCGTATGAGTAACCAAATGAAAATTGATCCCAATCAATCATTAGTTTGGCGATGTATGCATCTTTAATACGAGTAAAGAAACCTAATGAAAGTGCGAAAGGACGCTCGTAGCCTGTGTAATTGGAACCCGAATTAAATTTGTATTTGTAATACGTACCAATTAAATATTGAGAATAAACACCTTGAAATTGGCTATAAAATCCTGGCATAATAACACCATCGGTACCATTGATGGAAATTTCAGCATTTACAAATGCAGTATACCTAATTGGAAGGCGTTCCGATGACATTTCAACAAAGGAATTGTTTGGGCGACTAAGATGATATGCTGCCAAACCAAGGTTCAAATGTTTATCTTTATTTTGAGCTATTGCCTTTACTTTCCGGCTATAGGTGTATAGAATTCCTGCACCAGCATCTATAAAACCAAAGTTCTGGTTGTTAAAATCTTCTCCACTATCAATCTCAGAATTATAAGCAATACCATTATACTGAGATGTCCATTGTCCATTTGGGTTTTGAAAAGAACGTTGGCAATACCCTGCATTTAAGGCGAAACTCAGTTGATTTTTGGCATTTAATCTAACATGATCAACTAAGCTCAGGGCAACACTATTGGTATTCATTCCCAAATCGCCAATGCGGTCGTTGAAAAAGGATATACCCATTGCAAGCGAATTGGCCTTACGAGCATTTTCATTTTGAAAACGGAAATCGAAAGATGCCGCAACCGTTCGAAATGATTCACCTAACTGTCCCCATTGTGTGCGATGTGACAAATTAGCCTGCATTCCTGAATTGGCTCCAGCCAAAGCAGGATTTAATAATAAAGGAGAAAATTCGGTATTCGAGAAATGGATGTCCTGGCCTGATATGAATCCTGTTAAACAAAACATCAATACAATTAGAATTAAATTCTTTTTCATGATTTCTGTTTATTTTACAAGGGTTATCGTTCCTTTTTTATTCACAACTGTACCATCCAATTGACGTAAGTATAAGTTATAAGCATATACCCCAGATATTGCTTCCGTTGCTTTATAGAAACCATCCCAACATTTCGTTATATCAGAAGTTTCAAAAACTTGTTGTCCCCATCGGTTATAAATTACAAACTTAAGTTCATCAACACAATTACTGAATAAACATAGCATTTCATTACTTGCTGGACCTTTGCCATTAGGAGAGAAAATTGTAGGAATAAAAGGCTCATTGCACTTAATATCAACGTTTATCTCAATGGTGTCTGAAGTTGAACAACCCAAAGCATCCGTTCCTGTAAGAATATAGGTAACCGTTTCGATTGGTGTGGCAAGGGTTGTTGCGCATGTGTCGCAAATTAGGTAATCGGATGGCGTCCATAGATAATTTAAAGCCCCATTAGCATTCAATAGAACAGAGTCGCCCTGAAAAATACTTAAACTAGATGCAGACGCATTTACGATGGGCGGTAAAGTAATTGTTAGATTAACTGTAACTATACTATCACATCCATTCTCAGCAGTTAGGGTATAGTAAAATGTAGAATCCTCTGTATATATTTCACCTGTTTCACTTTCATACTGCCCGCACGAGCTAACATTTAGCAGACTTCCTGTATTTTGATTCACTGTTAAGTTAAGTGTAATAACACTATCGCAACCCGCTACGGAACCTCCACTTAAGGTAAAAACCGGCGTATTAGTGGAACTTGTATATGTATTTCCATCAATCCAATTAAGAGATTCACACACGGTTTGAACATCGATATAGGGCACAAAGTTATTGACACTCAAGTTGAGAGTTGCAACAGAATCACAGCCCTCGATGGAAAATAGATTTACGCTTTGAGAACCTGCAGAATTAAATATGACTCCGTTCCAAGTGAAAGGAAGCTGAACATCACAAATAGCAATACTAGAAGATGACGTATATTGTTGGACTACTTCCAGAATTAAAGTAGCAACAGAGTCACATCCTCCAACACTCTGAAGGTTTACATTTTGATTACCCGAACCATTAAAAACTAAACCGTTCCAAGTATAAGGCAATTGACTGGTGCAAATTGTTTGGTTGGTTGTTGATGATAGCACTTCTGCAACATTTAAATCAAGCGTTACCAATGAGTCGCAACCTGTTACACTTTGAAGATTTACACTTTGGACACCCGCTTGTGAAAAAACAATTCCGTTCCAATTGTATGGTAATTGACTACTACAAATACTCTGAGAGATGGACTCAGAAGTTGGATTGTTTATGGTTAGATTGATACGAACAATTGAATCGCAGTCTGCAGTATTTTGAAACGTATAAGTGTATGTGCCACTTTGAGTTAACACGATTCCGAGAGGATTTGTATAAGGTTCGCAAGAGTTAATTGTAAGATTAATGGTATCGGCCAAACATTCAGTACATGGCACTATTTCGTCAGCAGAATTTATAAGATATTCAGTTCCAGCAGCATCAACTACCCTAGCCGGAAAAGAGCTTGGCGCCAAAGTATTAGTTCCGTTTGCGTACTCAGTCCAAAATTCGGGCACTGTACATGATTCTGCAGGTATGGGAAACGGATTAAAACAGCCAAAAACTAGCCACGTATAACCACAGGCAATACATTGCGCTTGGTTGGTTATTGTTGTATTTTGTGATGGAGAATAGTACTCCCAAACATATGGTCCAGATCCACCTGCTACCGTGTATGTGCCATTTGTTTCCAAACATACCGAAAGTGCCGAACAATTATTTACAACAATACTGACTGTTTCACTTCCACAAGGAAGTTGATAAGTTACCTCAAAAACTCCTTCTCCAACCGAAGCTGGATTAAAAAGACCAGATGCGCTTACTCCAGGTCCAAACCACAAACCACCACTCGTTACAGATGATAACTGAAAAGGTGCGTCATTGATACACAATCCAGGTACTTCGCAGAGCGCAGCATTACAACATTCTGGCAGAGGCGGAGTGCATGCTGAAACAGCGAAAGACTGAACCCCACCAGTTCGAACATTTGCACCATCATCGGCTGTTGAACCGCAAGCAATTAAGTTTCCATTGGAAGATACTACTACATCGTATACTTTAAAGCTTGTTGAGTAATTACTTAATAAAGATAAACTTTGATCGAATTTGTATACACCATTTGTCGACCCTACGTAAATATTACCACAAGTATCAATATCGATTCCGCTATTTCCAACTGCTGTTGATGTTCCAAAGAATGGAATCGTTGTTACAATATAACTACCCGCAGGAATTGCAACTGTTGTAATAAGATTTCCAGTAAGAATTGCACGTTGTTCTAATCTATCACCACGATTTATATAAAGATAATCGCCATATGTTTTTATAGCTTGAATTCCAGAATTACTCGATCTGAAATTTTCACACTTATAACCAAGCACATAGCCTGTGGAAGTTTTTACATTACTTTCTCCTTCACCACCACAAGCATTCAGATTTTGATTTATGAAACCAATTGTGTCATGTGTAAGGTAATAATATCTGCCATTCTCAGATGATGTTAAAGAGCGCACTTCATTTCCCGCATTTATTCCGCCAAGAGGTGGTGATGTTGTTACTTGTAACTCGCTGGTAACTGCACCGGTAGTTGTATTAATTTCGTATATGAAAGGAACTGGTAGGAGAGCACCTCCGGTTCCACCAACTATCAACTTGGTTTGATCGCAATTGAAGCTTAGACTCCAAAACTCTGTTAAACTAAAAAGAGAACCTGGATTTGGATTATTCCACACAACTGTAGCAGCGGAATTAATTTTTTGAATTGCGACTTCAGTTCCTTGTGTAACGTAGGTATTACCATTTAAATCGGTGGCCATAGTGCCCATCCAATTGGTTGTGTCGTATGGTGTATTATAAGTCCATTGTAAAGAACCCGCCGAATTATATTTCAGCAATTGCATCGGCATTACACCACCAATTACATATATATTTCCTGCTGCATCACGATCGCATTCCCAAACACAATCCCAATTAGTATTGAAAGATGGAGTTTGAATCCAAGGGTCTATTACAAGTATTTGCGATGGATTCGTGTTGTTTACTGTAAAAGAACTATACCCTGAATGGAGCAGAAACGATGAATTTAGTAAAACTGTCGGAGCATCCTTGTAGAAACATACTGGCGCATGCTCTGTTAGCAAACCGAATTTTGTTTTTGAAATTAATTGCCCCTCGTCATTAAGCTTAGTTTTTTTGGATGACTTTAATCGGGCAAGCGAAATGTCTGCTCCTGGTTGAATCTCAAGACTGTATTTGAGTCCTCCTTTGGGATGAAATTCATATATAACATCAATTCCGGGATAAAGATTTTTACAACGTACTTTTCGACCAGATGAAATATTGTTTTGATTGACATGATGTCCATTTGCATCTTTAAACCAATAACTATGATGAAATGAATTTACATCTTCCAATACCGTTTCAGCGTTAGGATTTGAACCTATCCATTCATATTCAACAAGATCACGAATCACCTTAGAATCTC
>CAXNGM010000098.1:0-7537 GCA_964201695.1 Bacteroidia bacterium
GAGGTAAAAAACACCACACTGATAAATCCAAAAATGGGAGTAAATAAATTCGCGAAATAGGGAATGAAATTGAAATAATAATCAACGATGAGTTCTTTGATGGGAATTCCTTTTTCGAGAATATCATCCATCTTTTCGGTTACATCAAATACAACGGGCAATACAACCCCAAAAAATAACACTGAGAAGAAAAATGTCCCCAGGAATTTCTTGATGATGTATCGATCGAGAATTTTAAATCCTGCGTTCATAAGCGGCGGCTCAGTTTAATGACCATTTCATCTTTCCATGAACTGAAAGTTCCATCTATAATTCTTCGGCGCGATTCCTTTACTAACCACAAATAAAACCCTAAATTATGGACACTGGCAATCATACCAGCCAAGTATTCACCAGCAATAAACAAGTGACGTAAATATGCTTTTGTATAGTGTTGATCAGCAAACGTAATTAACAATGGATCGATAGGAGAATAATCTTTCTTCCATTTTTCGTTGCGGATGTTGATTATCCCTTCGCTTGTAAACAGCATTCCATTGCGAGCATTTCGGGTTGGCATAACACAATCGAACATATCTATGCCGCGCGAAATGCCTTCCAGAATATTCACTGGAGTTCCAACGCCCATCAAATAACGAGGTTTGTCGGCGGGTAAAATAGAGCAAACTAGCTCCGTCATTTCGTACATGTCTTCTACCGGTTCTCCAACTGATAATCCACCAATGGCATTTCCTTCTCGATTCTGAGATGCAACAAATTCGGCACTTTGTATACGTAAATCGCGGTTTGTACTTCCTTGCACAATAGGAAACAACGTTTGTTTATACCCATACAATGGCTCTTGTTCATCGAAATGTCGAATACAACGCTCTAACCAACGATGCGTTCGTTCCATTGAATTACGTGCATATTCGAACGTGCAAGGATACGGTGTACATTCATCAAACGCCATAATGATATCGGCACCGATAGTACGCTGAATATCCATCACCGATTCAGGACTGAACATGTGTTTGGAGCCATCGATATGTGATTTAAAGATGGCGCCTTCTTCGGTAATTTTGCGGTTATCGGAAAGTGAAAAAACTTGATAACCTCCGCTATCGGTCAGTATCGGTTTTTCCCAACCATTAAATTTATGCAAGCCACCGGCTTCCTTCAACACTTCTAAACCCGGGCGTAGGAACAAATGATAGGTATTCCCTAAAATGATTTCAGCACGAATATCGTCTCGAAGTTCACGTTGATGCACAGCTTTTACAGAACCAGCAGTACCAACAGGCATAAAAATAGGCGTTTGAATTAACCCGTGCTCTGTTGAAACTTCCCCTGCCCTAGCCTTGGAATGCTTATCTGTTGCTGCTATAGTAAAGCGCATGCTTTGTTAAAAAGTTGCGCAAAGATAGATGAATACACTACATTTTTGAAGCATACAATCAAGCTACTTTTGCAATTGTATTTTTTGCGTTTGCTAAATGATTGATTTATCTATATCCCCTTTACTAAGTATCCTTATCGTATTTGGCCTCGCGCTACTTACTCAAATCTCCATCTATCTGTTTAATTTTCTCAGTCTTGCACTCTATAGAATTAAGCAGCCTACGTTTCAAACTCCGCCTGTATCGGTTGTAATTTGCGCAAGAAACGAAGAAGAAAACCTTGAGAAGTTTCTACCACTTATTCTCGAACAAGATTACCCGAAATTTGAAGTCATTGTTGTGAACGATTGTTCATTCGATAATTCATACGATTTGTTGAAGTCGCTTGCTCAGAAATACAAACATCTGAAAGTTGCCGATATCAAAGAAGTGGAAGGCCGTGAACATGGAAAAAAATTCGCCATGACTATTGGGATAAAAGCCGCGCAATTCGATACGCTTGTATTGACCGATGCCGATTGTTATCCTACTAGCAATCATTGGATAAGCAGTGTCATGGAATCCTATGGAGCCGAAAAACAAATTGTGTTGGGTTACGGAAAGTACGCTTCAAAACCTGGTTTTTTAAATTTGATGATCCGGTTCGACACGTTTTTTATTGCTGCTCAATATTTATCAAAAGCATTAAAAGGCAAGGCATACATGGGTGTTGGGCGAAATTTATCGTACCATAAATCGCTCTTTTTTGATGTAAAAGGATTTGCATCACATATTCATTTGGAATCGGGCGATGATGATTTATTTATAAACGAGGTTGCTACACCTCAAAATACTGCGATCGTCATTGACAAAGGATCAAGCACGGTTTCAGAACCCAAATTGAGTTGGAAAGCGTGGTTTCATCAAAAAAAACGACACGTATCTACTGCAAAATATTACAAATCGGCACATAAATCGGCTTTGATTATTGAACCAATGAGTTGGTATTTGCTCATTTTCGCAACCATTGCATCCTTGATTTTTCAATACAATACCATTATAATTATTTCAGGATTATTATTTCGTACTTTACTTCAAATTGGTATCTTGCACGCAATCGCTGTAAAACTCGACGAGGCCGACCTTGGATGGAAAGCACCGTTTCTGGAGTTCTTTCAACGGTTGTTTGTTTACCCTGTTTATTTTATAACTACTTTCTTTGTTAGGAAGCGAAAATGGAGCTAGAACCCACTCTCTCTGTAAAAGCACAATACGATGTGCAGCTTGTTAAACGTTCCATCGAAAAGAACGATCAAGCTGCGTATGCCGAATTATTAGATCGATACAAAGAATCGGTATTTTACCTGCTTTTGAAAATGGTAAATAATAAGGACGATGCCGAGGATCTCACTTTAGAAGCTTTCGGCAAAGCCTTTAAAAATATCGAGCAGTATACACCCAATTTTGCATTTAGCACCTGGCTGTTTCGAATTGCTACCAATAACTGCATCGATTTTATCCGTAAAAAACGGATGGTTACACTTTCTCTCGATAAAACATTTACGAGCGGAGATGGCGATGAAATGACTATGGATGTTCGTTCGGACACCTTAGATCCTGAAGAGCACTTGATTCGTAAGCAGAAGAACATCCTGATGCGTTCCATCGTTGAAAAGTTAAAACCACGTTATCGTCTGTTAGTGGAAATGCGTTATTTCCAGGAAATGTCGTACGAAGAAATTTCAGAAACCCTCGATCTTCCACTGGGAACTGTGAAAGCACAATTATTTCGAGCACGCGAGTTTTTGTACAATGTGATTCGCGAAACCAGAGACAAGATTTAAATTCCCCCTATTCATTTTAAGCATTTCATTTTATTCGATTCATGGATCTTATTCGCTCCTATTTTCCCGAACTCACCGAAAAACAAGTTCGGCAATTGGAGTTGTTAATGCCCTTATACCAAGAATGGAATAGCCAAATCAACGTAATTTCCCGCAAAGACATTGACGAATTGTACCTGCGTCATGTTTTACACAGTTTGGCTATTGCCAAGTTCCATCTGTTTAAATCGGGTTCGAAAATTCTCGATATTGGAACAGGCGGCGGTTTTCCGGGAATTCCATTGGCCATTTATTTTCCTGAATGCCAATTCACACTTTGCGATTCCATTGCCAAAAAGATTAAGGTTGTGGATGCCGTTTCGGAAGGTTTGGGGTTAACCAATGTTACCTCACACGTTGGCCGCGTTGAACAAATAGAAGGACAATTCGATTTTATTGTGAGTCGCGCGGTTGCCCCATTAACCGAATTACTTTTCTGGACCAAAGGAAAACTTCGCAAAGAGCAAATGAATTCAATCCGCAACGGCTGGATTTGCCTAAAAGGCGGCGATTTAATTGAGGAAGCCAGCGGCACCGGAAAAGATTTTCAACTACTTCCACTCCAAACTTGGTTTGACGAAGAGTTCTTTTTGAGTAAGCGCATTGTATATGTAAAGAATTCGAAGTAGACTGCATAAACCTGAAAAACCTAGGGAAACCTGGGGATTAATCCCCAGGATGCTAGACCAGGATGCAAGACTCAGGATGCAAGACTCAGGATGCAAGACCCAGGATGCGGATTCTATCTTTCGATTAAATCTACAAAATATCGAAAACCAACCGTTGGTTTGGGATTCCCGTCGTTTGATTGTTTGCTTTTAATGGTTAAAAATTCTGGAGTTGATTGCCAACTTCCTCCTTTAATTATTTGCTTATCGGATATCATTTCGGCAACATTTCCGCTTAAATTAAACATGCCAAATTGATTGGGATAATAAGAATTAACTTGAGCTGTAATATCGGCCGAATCGTTTAATTTATTGGTTGTTCCCATTGTATCATTAGCATCTCTTGCAAAATTGCATAAGTAAAGTCCCTTTGGATTCTTCAAAAATTCACCTTTCCATGGATATTTAGCCAAACTATCTCCACCTCTTGCTGCCATTTCCCATTCTTTTTCACTTGGCAAACGAAACTTTACTTTGTTAAATTTCCTTTTGGGGCTTGAATTGTAAATCAAGGTAAACCACTCACAATATAACTGAGCTGCTTCATAACTCACATTCACAACGGGATAATTCTTGTATGCAGGATGTTTATGGTAGTAATCGACATAAGGATTGTTGGAATAAGAGGAAATGTTATCATTCCATTTTAAAGTATCTATTCGCGCAATGGATAATTCCGACATTCGATTCTCTTTGATCAATGCAGTTAAAAATTCTCGGTAGTTTTTATTCGAAACTTCGAATTTAGAAGCGTACAAACGATCATTGATTTTAGCCAATGAACGATCAATTTGCTTCACATCAATTTGCCCAAATGTTATGTGGGAAATGAATAGTATAGTAACCAATAATCTATTTCTCATACTATTTTTTTACCTGAGGTTTGTATCCTGGGGATTAATCCCTAGGTTCTTCCCCAGCTTCAACCCAAAATATTTTCTCGGTTCCACTGTGAAATAGAGACATTTTCCCTGCTTTCATTAATCGTAAAATTCCAGGTGAATTGGTTTTTTTTATTTCCTCAAAATCAGATTCGGTAATTTCTTCCAGTGCATCATTTAGAAGCATTTTACCTGAATCTAATGTAACAATAAAAAGACCACGCCCCTCATCAATAATATCATTATATTTAATGGGAAGAACGATTCGGCCTTCTCTATTTACAAGTCCATATTTCCCTCCTTTTTTCACTCTAGAAAATCCTTCCTGAAATGGAGCAACTTCTTCAAAAATAGGATCAATAAATACTTTACCATTTTTAGAAATAAAGCCCCATTTATTGTTTTTCTTAAATGAGGCCAATCCATCTGAAAAATAGCCGCAATCTTGAAGCGTTGGTGCAATTACAACTTTGCCTTTTTTATCGATAAATCCTTTTTTACCTTTCTTGTCTATACGAGCCAGTCCTTCATTAAAACCATCCACACCTTGAATAGCCGTTGCGCAATTCCCTTGTAATGGAATAATTATTTTTCCTTCTTTGTTGATATATCCACATTTATCATTGAGCATAATTCGGCATAATCCATTTTTAAAACTACCAATTCGATTATATTTAACAGGCAAAATTAGAGTTCCGTTACGCGCAATTAATCCATATAAATCGTCAATCATAACGTTGGCAACTCCATCCTTAAAATCCCCAACCTCATCAAATTTGAAAGGAATAATTTCATGTCCAGCAGAATCAATAAAACCAAACTTACCATCGCGTTTTACAGCAGCCAATCCTTCTGAAAACATATGAACTTCTTGAAAAATAGGTTCAACAATAATGCGCGCTTTCTGATTTAAAAATCCCCACAAGCTGTCTTTTTCAAATGAATAATTTCCGGTTTGTGGACCAATAATGTTGCTGTAAATGTTTGATAAAATAAGTTCTCCACGAGTATTGATAATTCCATATTTATCGTCTTTCTCCACAATGGCTAACCCATTCGAAAATGTTTCACCATCATTCCAATTAGGCTGTACCAAACGAATTCCCGACTTATTGATGTAGGCAATCTTATCATGGATTCGGACTAGCGCTAAATTTTCAGAAAAATCCTCAGCTTCTTCAAATTGGAATGGAATAACTACACGGCCTGTTGAATCGGCATATCCCCATAAATCGTTGTGAACAATAGGAAACAACCGGGTTCCAGATAATTGGAAGTCGTATTGGATTCGATCTTGAAATGGATACTCTGGATAATTTTCTTTAAATGTTGAAAAACTTTCTTTTCGCTGATCGCTGGTAAACAAATCGTAAAGTTGATCCCATACTTGATTTGTATTGCGATTATCAGGGTATTTTTTCGAAAATGCATATAAATCTTCAAGGGCTATTTTAGTCACGCTTAAACTGTAAATGGCATCTTCAGCATCTTGCTTGTGTTTACTTAATGGTCTATTTACAAGAAACTTTTCAAAATCCCCTAGAGTTTGGCTCGATGTTTCTTCACGGTATTGCGAATCATCCAGTTTGATAGCTGCCTGTTTCGCTTGTTCTGAATCGGGATATTTGCTAAGAAAAAATTCCCATCCTATAGACGAATTCAGTGAATCGGCGCGTTGAAATGCACATTGATTTCTCAATCGTGTAGCCGCATCTTTCATTGGAGAACCCAGGTAATAGTCGATGTAATATTGAAAATATTCTGGAGAATTTACCTTTTGAGCATATGCAAATGCATTCGAATAAATACCGGATTTAATGT
Source organism: Bacteroidia bacterium (assembly GCA_964201695.1). Lineage (GTDB taxonomy): Bacteria > Bacteroidota > Bacteroidia > M30B66 > M30B66 > CALQRR01. Next base: position 6,612 of record CAXNGM010000098.1, read on the forward strand.
ATTGAATTGCAGAATCGGAAAGCGAATACACTCTGTACTTTAATTGTTTTGTGGAATCAAGAATGCGAAAAGCTTGTTCGGCTTTTGTAATACGATGAAACGCGGAATCGAGGGAGTAAAAATGATTTAAATGATCGACGTGAATCAATGCCAATCCATAATTTGAAGCAGCGGGTTCTTTCTTAAGCTTGGTTGTGAATATCTGTTTAGCTTTGAAGAAATCGTATACCAGCAATGCTTCAAATCCAGACTTAAGCGATTGTGCTTGAGCAAAGACCTGAATGAAGCTAAATAAGCAACATGCGATAATCTGTTTGAACATAAACACAAATATACATTTTGCTCAATGATGTTCTTATATAATTTACAAATCAAAACATCTTAATCATAAAAAATGAATTTGATAAACATTTAAGCATGATATTCATATTGCTATAAAATACATAGCTTGCAGCATGAATAGAATCAAAGATTTCTGGAAAAAATACTTTCCATATTTTCAAGTCGATATGATTTATTATGCCTTGGTAATTTTATTGGTGCCGATGATTTTACTCATTTCCCGCTGCTGATTCATCCTGCAACCATTGATTTTCAAAAAGAAATAATTGAACAGATTCAACCTTGTTTGCTGGAACTAAAATTTCAATTGAAAATGTTTCGCCCATTTCGGGAATGGTATATTCAAATTGCACATCTTTCACCCACTTCATTAAATCGCCCATTTTGTCGTAGCTCACAGATACCGTTATTTCTTGAGTTACCGTTTTCTCAACCAAAACTGCTTGTTGTAAAGCTTCTATTGCTGCTTGTTTATAAGCATGAATCAAACCTGGAACTCCTAATAAAGTCCCACCAAAATAACGCACCACTGCAACCAAAACATTCTGCAATTCCATAGAACGAATTTGCCCTAAGATGGGCTT
>CAXNGM010000099.1:0-7481 GCA_964201695.1 Bacteroidia bacterium
CAAAGCCATATTCTTTGGCATGCGCGGTCACTTTTTTAAAGAGTTCGTCTGGCTGAGACATAATTATTTAATTATTGGTATGAGTTTTTTGTTAGATTAATTTCTGAGAGCGATTCTATTGAAAGAGGACTGATGAAATAAAATTAGCTCGGGCAAAACTAAGGAATTTGCCTTGGAGCTGTATACCTTTGTAATATGCTAATTGTAGGAAATATTTTAGTCTCTGAAGACATCTTAGAAAAAAAGTTCGTGTGCGATTTAAATGCTTGCAAGGGAGCTTGTTGTGTTCAGGGCGATGCGGGAGCGCCTTTGCTGGATGAGGAAACGGGGATTTTGGAGGAAGAATATGAAAATTTCAAGTCGTATTTGAGGCCAGAAGGTGTTGAAGCAGTCAGCCGTGATGGAGTCTTTACGATTGATTCGGATGGCGATTTAGTAACTCCTTTAGTTGGAAATAAGGAATGCGCTTACACTATTTTCGATTCAAAGGGAATTGCAAGTTGCGGAATTGAAAAGGCCTGGCTCGATGGCAAAACCACGTTTAGAAAACCTATTTCATGTCACCTTTACCCAATACGCGTAAAGCAACTTGTGGATATTGAAGCGTTAAATTATCACAGTTGGGATATTTGCAAACCCGCCTGCCAGTGTGGATCCCGTTTGGAAGTTCCGGTTTACCGTTTTTTAAAGGATGCTTTAATTCGTGCTTATGGCGATGTTTGGTTCGCTCAATTGGAGGAAATCGGGCAGGAATGGAACAAACAAAAAAACGGCTGATGCCGTGCTTAATTTTTACATTGAAACTTACAAACTATTCGTTGTGAAAAAGCCTGAACTAGCATGTTAGTGAAGTTGTAAACTATTGATTAGCTATTTATTATCATGTTTGTAAGTCATTTTTCAGAGCAAAATGTCGCCAATACGCATTGTTACAAAGAGCAACTAGTCAATGATTTCTAAGCATTCATGTGGAATGTTAAAAACTGTGTCCATTTGTTAACAAAAACGGTTTGTTAATAGCCGATAACTAAACCACATTTGCGCTATACGTTTTCCCCGTTAGACATTTTGGTATCTATTTGGAAAGTAGCTATTTAGCTTTTTCATTACCAACTTGGCCGATAGGGAAAACGCAATCACTTGAAAATCAACACATTAAAAATGAACCAAGTCATTCCAACCAACCTAACGAGTGAAATTACAATGAGTAATCCTGCATTAAATAACGAAGAACCTATTCTGCAGGAGAACAAAGACCGTTTTGTGCTTTTCCCGATAAAGCATCCAGATATTTGGCAGATGTACAAACAAGCAGAAGCTAGTTTTTGGACTGCCGAAGAAATTGATTTGCAAGCCGATTTAACCGATTGGGAAAACAAATTGAACCATGATGAGAAACATTTCATCAAACATGTTTTGGCATTTTTTGCTGCAAGCGATGGAATTGTAAATGAAAATTTGGCTGTTAACTTCATGAATGAGGTTCAGTATCCAGAGGCTCGTTGCTTTTACGGATACCAGATTATGACCGAAAACATTCATTCGGAAACCTATTCCCTACTAATTGACACGTACATAAGTGATACTGCTGAAAAGAATTCGCTTTTTCATGCCTTGGAAACAGTTCCTGCAGTAGGACGCAAAGCAGAATGGGCATTACGTTGGATCGACAATGGTAATTTTGCAGAACGATTGGTTGCATTTGCAGCAGTTGAAGGAATCTTTTTCTCAGGTTCATTTTGCTCCATTTTTTGGCTGAAGAAACGCGGCTTGATGCCAGGACTTACTTTCTCAAACGAATTGATTTCTCGAGACGAAGGATTGCATTGCGATTTTGCTTGTTTATTATACAAACAACTGCGCAACCAATTAAGTGAATCGCATGTAAAAGAAATTATCGCGCATGCCGTTACTATTGAGAAGGATTTCGTGAGTGAGGCAATTCCCGTTTCGCTTATTGGAATGAATGCTCATTTGATGTGCGAGTATATCGAATTCGTTGCCGATCGTTTATTAATTGCTTTAGGTTATACTAAAATGTATAACACGATCAATCCGTTCGATTTTATGGAAATGATTTCATTACAAGGAAAAACAAACTTCTTCGAAAAACGTGTAGGCGAATACCAAAAAGCCGGCGTAATGGGGAAAAAAGTAGACAATACTATTCGTTTCGACGAAGATTTTTGATAAGACATTTAAAATACTATTCTAACTATGTATGTAATAAAGCGGGACAGCCGAAAAGAATCCATTAAGTTTGATAAAATTACAGCACGCATTCAGAAGCTTTGCTATGGATTGGAGCCCACTCATGTGGATCCAACAAGTGTAGCAATGAAAGTTATTCAGGGCATTTACCCGGGTGTAACAACGGAAGCGCTCGACAATCTTGCAGCAGAAACAGCGGCATCGATGACAACCAAGCATCCTGATTATGCCTTGCTTGCATCTCGAATCGCCATTTCGAATTTGCACAAAACCACCAAAAAATCGTTTTCGGAAACCATGAAGGATTTATATTTCTTCATTGATCCAAAAACTAATCAAGCAGCACCTCTAATTGCAGACGATGTTTACGACATTATTGTAAATAATGCGGAGATATTAGATTCAACCATAATTTATGATCGCGATTTTGGGTACGACTATTTCGGTTTTAAAACCTTGGAGAAATCCTACCTTTTAAAACTTAACAATCAAGTGGTAGAACGCCCTCAACACATGTTGATGCGCGTTTCGGTTGGTATTCACAAAAATGACATCGAAAACGTAATCAAAACATACGATTTAATGTCGGAGCGTTGGTTTACGCATGCAACGCCCACCTTGTTCAATGCAGGAACTCCGAAGCCACAAATGTCGAGCTGCTTTCTTTTAACAATGAAAGACGATAGCATTGATGGTATTTACGATACACTAAAGCAATGTGCAAAAATTAGCCAAAGTGCTGGTGGTATTGGATTGAGCATTCACAACGTACGTGCAACAGGATCGTATATTCGTGGCACAAATGGAACATCGAACGGAATTGTTCCGATGCTTCGTGTATTTAACGATACTGCTCGTTATGTGGATCAAGGTGGAGGAAAACGCAAAGGGTCATTTGCAGTTTACATCGAACCTTGGCATGCAGATATTTTCGATTTCCTCAACCTGAAAAAGAATCATGGTAAGGAAGAAGGACGTGCACGCGATTTGTTTTATGCACTTTGGATTCCCGATTTGTTCATGAAACGTGTGGAAGAAGAAGGCGATTGGTCTTTGTTCTGTCCGAATGAAGCACCGGGTCTTTCGGACTGCTGGGGAGAAAAATTTGAAGCTCTTTATGAGCAATACGAATTAGAAGGGAAAGCACGTAAAACAGTAAAAGCCCGCGAAATTTGGTCATCCATTTTGGAAGCACAAATAGAAACAGGAACTCCTTACATGCTATACAAAGACGCATGTAATCGTAAGAGCAATCAACAAAATTTAGGTACAATTAAGTCTTCGAATTTATGTACTGAGATTATTGAATATACTGACGAAAATGAGGTTGCGGTTTGTAATCTAGCTTCAATTGCATTGCCTCGTTTTATCATTGATGGCAAGTTCGATCACAATAAATTATTCGAGGTAACTTACCAAATTACACTCAACCTCAACAAAATTATCGACGGAAACTACTATCCGGTAATAGAAGCAGAACGTTCAAACCTACGTCACCGTCCAATTGGAATTGGTATTCAAGGTTTGGCAGATGCGTTTATTTTACTTCGTTATCCGTTCGAATGCGAAGAAGCTCAAGCGTTAAATCGTGAAATTCACGAAACCATTTATTACGCTGCCATGACCGCTTCTAAAGACCTTGCAATAAAAGACGGTCATTATGAAACATATCAAGGTTCGCCAGTTTCAAAAGGTGTTTTCCAATATGATATGTGGAATGTTTCTCCAAGCAATCGTTGGGAATGGGATATTTTAAAAGAAGAAGTTGCTAAATACGGTGTTCGAAATTCCCTGTTGCTTGCACCAATGCCAACGGCTTCAACCTCACAGATTCTTGGTAACAATGAGTGCTTTGAACCTTACACCAGCAATATTTACACGCGCAGAGTTCTTTCGGGTGAATTCATCATCGTAAACAAGCATTTGCTTCGCGACTTGGTTGATTTAGGAATTTGGAATGAAGGATTGAAAGATAAAATTATAGGAGCTAACGGATCAATCCAACAGATTGTTGAAATCCCTGATAACATCAAGGAACTTTACAAAACAGTTTGGGAAATTCGTCAACGTACAATCATTGACATGGCTGCCGATCGTGGTGCATACATTTGTCAATCACAATCGTTGAACATCTTTATGGAATCGGCGAATATGGCCAAACTTACTTCGATGCACTTCTATGCTTGGAAGAAAGGCTTGAAAACCGGAATGTATTACCTCCGTTCTAAAGCTGCTGCTGATGCAATTAAATTCACGGTTCCTTCACAAGCAGAACCACAAAAAGTAGCTCTTGTTTCCGAAAACCCCAATGTAGCGGTGTTGGATGCGATGGGAGAAATCTCCTGCTCATTAGACAATCCCGAAGGCTGCGAAGCTTGCGGAAGTTAGTAGAAGCTACAAACTAAATTTAAAAAGCCCCGATATTTCAATAATATCGGGGCTTTCTTTTTAGATTAAATCTCACAAATGAAGATGGAAAATTAGTTCGCTTTCTTCAATTCTGCTTCTAACTTTTTAGGAGAAAAGGCATGTTCGTTTGTTCCGTAAAAGAACGATTGAATATTTCCATTCCACAGATAAAACACTCCTGGCGTCTCACCTGTATCGCCAAACAATGTCCAAAATGCTGCAGCATCCAACACACGATTCGGGAATTTCTTGCCAGCAATGGTAAAGAACTCCGGAATTTTCTCAGCTTCTTCATCCATAAAGAAGATAAAGGTTTTAGGAAAATCCGGCTTTTTAGAAAGGATTGCTAATTGTTTTGCCGCTTCCTGACAATGATCACAACCCGGAGCAAAAAAGCAAACCAAGTATTTGTCCTTGTCTACATTGTAAGTTTTTCCGTTCGACTGCGAATAGGATGAAAAACGAGATTTCACCGCAGCAGGTCCTTTAGGTTTTGCTGGAAGGGAATCTTTAACTGCAATTGAATCACCCGAAACTTTCTTGGGGATCATCATTTCGACAGACTCGGGAGTTGCAAGAGAATCTTCCTCCTCGAAAACCGTTTGGGTAACCGACTGCTCTTCTATGGTTTTACATGGGCAGAAAGGTAAATACACAAAAACAGCAAGCGTGAAAAACGACCAGATTAATAATAGTCGTTCGAAACGATGATTCATTTTTGCTTCCTCGGTTAATCGATAAAGCCAAACCAGCAAAGCGATAGTAATAATGTTCTTTGCAAAAGCTTCGAGCGGTGTCATTGGAATTAACTGCCCAAAACATCCACAATTCCCATTCATTGCTCCATGTTTCACCATCTCGATACTTAAGTGAACACAAAAAGCCGCGAGTAAAAGAATGGTTGCTGGAATCACAATTCTCTTTAGAAAATGTGGCTGAAGTAGAGCGAACGCTACTGCCAACTCAACCCCTAAAATGAAACGTGAGAAAAAAGGCGCCATGCACCAAGAAACAAGCTGAAGGTCGACCAACTGCTTTTCGAAAGCCCAAACTGGAAACATTTTAGCTAAAGCCGAAACAATAAATAATGCGAAAATTAGAATTCGAATACCCCAAGCGAGGTTGCGTTTATTCATATTCAAAGAGATTATAAGATTATTAGTGCAAATTAACTCAATTTAATCAATCCATTTTTTACAAAAAACGCAAGCGCAAAAATTTTTAATACCTGACAATCAGTAGCCAACAAAAATTGATAAACACTGGAAACATTTTTCCGCTTTTTTGTTTCCCGCGTTCCCTGTTCTATTATCTTTGCCGCGTGAACGAAAAGCTCAAACATATAATTCAACAAGCACGCAGTATTTTTATGCGTTGTGGAATTAGGAGTGTTACCATGGACGATGTATGTAGGGAAATGGGAATCTCTAAAAAGACACTTTATCAGTTTGTAAAAGATAAAACCGATTTGGTTAATCAAACGATGAAAGTGGAGATTGAAGGCGATCAAGATAAAATTTCCATAATCACCCAAAAGAACTTAAATGCCATTGACGAAATTTTTGAAATCACTCAATTAGTTTCGGATAGAATAAAACATATGCATCCATCGATATTATTCGATATGCAGAAATACTATCCTGAAGCTTGGGATATCATTGATAAACATCGAAGAGATTTTATTGTTAAAACCATCAAACAAAATCTAATTAATGGTCAAGAGCAGGGCCTCTATCGCAAAGAAATCAATTCGACCATTGTTGCCCGACTGTTTTCTTCTACGGTAGATGTGTTATCGGACATAGATTTTTTTACCGATCCGAGCATAACGCAAGCGATGGTTTACACTGAGAATTTGAATTACCATTTACATAGTATTACTAGTACAACAGGGAAAATCTACCTAGAAAAAAAACTTTCAATACTCAATTCTACTCATTATGAAAAATAAAGTGCTGCTGCTTTTGCTTATTGCAACGGCCGGGCTTCATGCGCAGACTGCTGAGAATGCAAAATTTACCTTGCAACAGGCAATCGATTATGCTTTAAAAAATGGATACAGCGTTAAAAATGCTGCAACAGATATTGAAATTGCGAAAAAGAAAGTAGCGGAAATACGAGGCATAGGTATTCCACAATTGAAAGCGGATGCTTCGTTCCAAAACTTCCTTCAGGTTCCGGTGAGCATTATTTCGGCCAATGCATTTAACCCTGCAGCTCCTGAAGGTGCTTATTTGAGAATTCCATTTGGTGTAAAATACAATGCGAACATTGGTTATACAGCATCTTGGCTGGCATTTAGCGGAGAATACCTTGTTGGCTTACAGGCATCCAAAGCCTATGTTGACATATCTCAAACCACCTTGCGCAAAAGTGAAATTGAGGTAAAAGAAAATGTGATTAGAGCATACAACCTTGTTTTAATATTAAAAGAGAACAAGCGTATTTTATCTGAAAACATTCGCTCTTTAGATCAATCAATTGAACAAACACAAGCTTATAACAAGGAGGGATTTGTTGAAGAATTGGATGTTGATCGCTTAAATCTTCTTAAAAACAACTTAAGTTCTACCCTCACAACCCTCGAACAACAAACGCTCATTGCAGAAAAACTTCTGAAGTTTCAAATGGGGTTTGATGTAAATGCGGACATTGAACTCACCGAAAGTCTCGATAATGTTATTGCACTTGCCCAATCTGGTGTTGATGCACAGCCCAAATTCGACCCGAAGAACAACATCGATAAGTTACTACTAGATAAAGCGATGCAACTGCAAAAATTGGATTTAAAACGTCAACAAGCGAATTACCTGCCCACATTAAGTACGTTTTATACATGGAAAGAAAGTCGCATAACAAAC
>CAXNGM010000100.1:0-7481 GCA_964201695.1 Bacteroidia bacterium
AGCGGATGTGCTGCGCGAAAGGTATCCCAAAGAGAGAAAACCGAATAGTAAGTAAATCCTTCTGCTTTATGGACTTTCTTATCCATTCCACGATACGATCCATCTATATCACTTACCGTGTTGGGTTGAATCATTGTATGATAAAGCGCGGTGTAGAAGATCTTTTGTTGTTCTAAAGTTCCTCCCTTGATTTGAATGCGATTCAGTTCAGTTTCCCAGTATTTAATGGCATTTTCTTTTGCTAAATCGAAGTTGATATTGGTTGCTTCACTTGTCAAGTTGAGGTGCGCGCCTGCCATTGAACTAAACGAAACGCCCACTTTGACTTCCAGCTCATTGCTACTCATGTTATCGAAATGAACGGCAGACCTTAAATCGCCTTGTGTGCTATTGTTACTTCCTTTTATTCCCGAAATTTTTTGAGAGAAAACGATTTCAAAATAGATGACTTGATCGTTTGCCCATGCTTTACTTCGACGCATTCCGCGGATGGTAAAATCATCCACTTGTTCCACTTTTCCTTCCAATAATTCATCGCGGTGAAGTAAGTCCAACATGACAAATCCGTTCTTTTCGGGATACGTATAACGATGAAATCCCACACGTGTACTTGTGGTTAATTCAGCTTTGATTTGCTGATCGCGGAGAATAACTTCATACCAACCAGCTCCTGCTTTTTCTGCTTTGTGAACGAATGAACTTCCGAAATTTTTCTGATTCAATTCCGGACTGCTTTTCATCGGCATCAGCAGGATATCGCCATAATCTGAACAGCCAGTTCCGCTAAGGTGTGTATGCGAAAATCCATAAATGAGCGAATCGCTGTAATGATAACCTCCACAGCCATCCCAACTTCCATCAATGCGTGTATCGGGACTCAATTGCACCATTCCAAAAGGCACCGTAGCACCCGGAAATGTATGTCCGTGCCCGCCTGTTCCAACAAAAGGATTTACAAGCTTGGCAGGAGTGTTCTGTGCAGAAGTTGCCACGGTGAAAAAAGCAAGAACGAGTAATAGCAGTTGGCGTGTCATTGAAAATGATTTGCAGAATTTAGTGCGAAATTAAATAATATTCCTAGCTCAGGTAATCGCGCACAGCTGAACGGATTTTGTTTTTAATGTCTTCCCAAGATAAGCCAAGAAGGCATATTGGATCTTGACTTAAATTAGCATCATCAAAATAAGTAATGGTTTGGGGTATTGAGATTAGCAGCATTTGATTTGGGAATTTTTCTGTATGCCAATCAATGATATTACCCAATCCGTGCTTTTCAAGTAATAATGCCAAATCCCAAAAATCCTTTTTTTTCCCTCTTCCTAATATTGCTTGAATCTTCATCGCTGCAATGTCCTCATCCGAATAAAAAATTATATCATCTTCATTTATTAAAGGCCTTATCAATGGGTGAGGATAATAAACAACATCAACTTTAACGTCTTTGATTGAACAAAACAGCGACTTTTTAAATCCTGTTTCCTGATGAATAAATTGATTACTATAAATTTTTATCAACTCTTCAATAATCAATTGCCTGTCAAATCTCTCGTTTGAGAAAAAATCTAAATCTTCTGAATGCCGATGACCATATCGAAGTGATAATGCTGTCCCTCCAACAAGTGAAAACTTCTGAAAACTATCAAGTTTGGAAAGTTCCTTTAATAAGGTAAAAGTCCCGGGAAGGACTGTTTCGTCATGTAGCATCTAAATTCCTTAATCGGTTTTTGTACAATTGATTCGAGCAAACCCCACTTATGCTCCGGCATCCACTTCGCATTTGTCAATGCAAACTTTACCTTTTCATCCCCATAGAATCTGCGAACCTGACGAATATCTTCTACATCGCCGCGTTCAAATACACGTTCAATGATAAAGTTTGCATACAACTCATAATCGAGCTTTTCGAAGTCCACATCCCAAAAGATGCGCTTATCTAATATGGGCTTATCCATTAAACAAAAATACACCAAACCACCTCAATTTCGATTCCTAATTAAAACGATGTACTTTGGATGCAAATTTTTAAGGCGATGTTTTCACTTGAAATCTGCGCGTATTCTCTTGAATCAGTCATGCTTGCCGAATCCGCTGGTGCCGATCGTGTTGAGTTGTGTGCCGGAAGATTGGAAGGCGGAACAACGCCATCATTTGGAACCATTCAATTGGCATTGCAGTGCAAAAACATTCAAATATTTCCCATTCTTCGTCCGCGGGGTGGTGATTTTTGTTACTCAGATCTCGAGTTTCAAGAAATGATGATTGACCTAGAGCACATGAAAAATCAGGGTGTTCCGGGTGTTGTAACAGGTGTTTTAATGCCAAATGGTCGACTCGATTTGGAGCGTATGAAGCAATTGAAAGATGCTGCTGGCGAGATGGAATTTTGTGTGCATCGCGCCATCGACATGAGTTACAATCCTTTTGAAACGCTTCAGGAATTAATTGATTTAGGTGTAGCTCGCGTTTTGAGTTCGGGTGCAGCAAATACGGCCATCGAAGGAATTGAACTGCTTGGCAAAATGGAAGAAGCTTCAAAAGGACGAATTCAAATCATGGCAGGAAGTGGGGTAAACGCTGCTCAAATACCCGAATTATGGAATGCGGGTATTCGGCATTTTCATGCGTCTGCTTCAAGCCTCTTTCCTTCTCCGATGCAATTTCGAAATCCACTAATCACGATGGGCAAAGAAGGCGATCAAGACGAATATCTTCGCACCGAAGCCGATCCGCAAAAGATAAGAGCTTTAATTGAAGCGATACATTCGTATTCAGTCGAATCCTGAAATCGTCACATCAATTTACTGTGTAAGTCGCGGACATAAAATCGTGGTACCCGAAGGAAGATGAAGGGAGAATTACTATTTGGTTCGGTAGCAATGAAAATGAAAATGCAGTGCCACTAAGCACTCCACCACCAGGAATTGATACGAGTATATTGGTAATTTCTCCAGCCATCCTTGCTGCATATTTATAAGTAACCCAAGGATAGTGTTTATCGGCGGCCGTGTCAATTAATCTCCCCAAAATATGATCCGCCAATTTTCCACCTGTTGCACTTACAGTACCTGCAGTTGCGGTGAGTTTAAAGTTGGTATTATCGATCGATGCAAACGAAGCAGCATTGAATAATAGTCCCATTGCCTGTCCACTTGTTAAAGAACTATTGAAGCGAATATTTCCAAGATCACTCCCATAAAATCGAAAATATTTTTTCCCGGTTTGTTTTGCAAACTGCAATGAAGCTAATGTTTGGCTTTTAGCAGCAAGCACTACCATCGTGGAGTTGGTCGAGTCTTGCAGTGTCATGGAGTACAATTTTCCAATTTCAACCACTTCGCAAGCGATGGGATAGTTTATGAGGATTCCCGTTTTTCTGAATCCAACTTGAAATGTCGAAAGTCGGTCGCTTGTAGAAAAAATTACAATTTTGAATGTAAATGTATTTCCGCTTCGCTCAACAGAATTTACACTTGCAAAATTATTGTTTGTGGCAATCGTTCCGAGCGGAATCAATCCCGAGTATTCGATTTTCATTTTGTAGGTATAGCCTCTGGCAAAAGCCAGTTTGGAAGTGCCGATATAGGTTGTCCAAGAAGTAGTACCATGAACAGGTGTTGTACTAAATGATTCATTTTCAGCACAAACAAATACTTTACTAATGTTGGCAGATGTTGCTAAACTAAACAACATGATGGCAAGTAGAATTGCGTTTTTCATTTTTATTATTTCATTAAACAGGTTACAGATGCAATGGGAACCATCCCGCGAAAGCTCAATCGTTTATCGACCGTTGTTCGGATTCCATAATTTAACAGCACATTATTGCCCAGTCGCAAATCGCCTCCATAAGCAAGAACTATTCTTTCGGCATCAACAAGTACGTCGTTGCCGCTATCAAAACCGTTCATATCCAAAATAGCAAATGCGTTTCGACTTCGCGTGTAAAATCCCTCAATGAAGAAACTGTATCGAACACTACCATACCGAATGTTAAGACCTGTTGAAAAATCCAACAGATTCTTTTTTTGTGTTGTAAGCAGTGGTATTCCGGTTAAGCTATCGATGTTTGTTGTTCGAAGAAGACCTTCTTTTTTAATGGTTCTGAACATGGAACTAATCAGCCAGCGTTTGCCAAGTCCAACCGATGCATTGACCCACAGTCCATTACCGGTGTTTTTTAACAATAAACTGTCGACCTTTTCCGTCAGTTTCGGATTAAATGAAAACGCTCGTCCCCATGCAACATCAACATAACTGGCATTCCAATGACGTGCTTTGTATTCGTCCTGCTTTTGCTTTAACTGTTCGCGATATGTCCTCCGAAATTGGAACAACTCACTTTCTTTCTTCAAAATTTCGGTGTCGAGCGAATCGCGTTTGGGTGAAATCGACATAGTTTTTCTTTCGCGCTGCAGACTATCTAAGGTTTCAATTTGCTGTTCAAGCGAGCCTTCGTAAGATGCCTGGTATTCGTTGTACAAGTCTTTGTCAAGAAAAGGATCATGAGAACGAAATACATTCATTTTCAGCGCATAACTAAAAAAACGGGTGGTATCGTTGCCATCAAGTGTACCGGCAGAAGCGCTCAGGGTGCTCAATGTTCGCATCAGATAACCAGCTTTACGATAACGCGATACATCATTGTTTTTATTGTAAGCCAAAAGCCACACTGGCTGTATTTCTAAAGCGAGGTTGGGCGCCAGTCTATACGATTTCAAAGACCAATCGACCTTAAAATCGCGAGTAACGGACGCCCTTCCAACAAGCGAAGCATTGGCATCGAGTAATTGATACGCAGGAGCTGCCGGTATTGTAAAATCGCCCGAAGGAGCCGGGAGGGCATCCGTTGTTTGCTGTGCTTCGGCAACAGTTACGATTAAAACGGAAAGAAGCAGTGTGAAAATTTTCATGGTTCGATTGAACAAATTGAAATGAGGTAAAGGCGTGTTCGGGGCTAGATCAAAAGTAAAATTCGGAACATTTGCAACACTCCAAAAAAATTAAACAATCAGATTTTCTTTCCCTTTTTAATTTCTTCTAAGAAACAGACAGAGCAAGGGGTTAGGCTCGCTCTATCTGTTCTTTAGCATCTATGATGGATACAATCAGATAAATTGAATTTTAGTTCAAGATGTTGCCAAATCCAATTTAATTGGGAAAAAAATTATTTCCTTCTCCGCCGGCTGTTCCTTCATTGATATTGAGGTTGCTGTCAACAGTAATGGTTATCAAAGAGTTTGCTGTACTCCCTATTTCTAAAGGCCATGCGTTGTCACAATAAAAGGCCCCTGGTCTGTTCGAAAACGTGAAAACCTGAATCATTCGCTTTGGAACAATGCTGTTGTTGGTAATACCTATGTTCAAGGAAGGCAACGTTTGGGTTATCGTTGTAGTCGAAGGGAATGTTGTAAAACGTGCAAGGACTGCCTGAGTTGGCAAAACCTGCGGAGTAGAAGCAACCATATTTCCCCTAAAGCTATTGGTAAACGTTGTAGTTGCATTCGCATTACCTTGATTTGTAATAGGACAGGTATAGTTTCCCATGGTAATTTGATGCAGCGTAACTACTCCAAGTGTTGCATCGTTACCAAGCTCTTTTGATACGCAGCGAGAAGTGTTCAGGATTACAAATGAAGAACTCAATTGTGTTCCCAGATCATTGTTGTCTGGAGTAGTAGAAGTAGGAATAACAATATTTTTATAAATCCTGCCCTGCTGGTCGGTTACCGTTACCGTACCAAACTTGTATGTTGTCCCGAAACTTGATGGCAACAATGGTTCCAGATTTGGAGCAGGTGGCGGGGGAACCACAGAAAGCTGTGCTAAATTTGTTAAACTGCCCGCTGTCGATAAGAGGTTGTTGAAATCATACATTAAGTATGCTCCATATCTGTTAAAGCTTGTATTACTGACACCAATGATTTCAAAATTGTTGTTGTAGTTTGCAAAATCTTGTAAATCTGGATTAACTGAAACAGGATTAGAGCCACAATCGGGCTTCATTGTTATCGTTATTACGGTACCGGTGGAGTTTACAACCGTAGATGTTACGCCCAGGGAAATGCCGATAGGTGTATGGGTTAAACTTAAAGCAGTGCCTAGACCCGTTCCGGTGAATTGTAATTTGTATTCAACCTCATCGTTTAGAGTAGAACGTTCACCACCGGTAACATTCGTAATTGTGGGCAAATTTGTTCCCACCCAGGTAATTGAATTGATAACACCTCTTGGCACAACTCGGCACTTTAACACATCAAAACCATTCGTCTCTATAAAATAGCGCACGCGTATCTCAAAGTTACCGACGCTAGTTAATCGTGAAGAAGGCACTGTGAATCTCAATTGACCCTTTCCGCTTACTGTGGTTTTAGTTAGAGCGGCATCCCTTAGTGTTTGAACAATATTTCCCGAAGCATTTACAATTTCAACGCGGTCGCAGGTATTCAGCCAGTCCCCGGTAAGGGTAACAAGATGATTTACACTGATTACAAATGGAAGTCTTTGAGAACCATCAACTAATCCAAGTTCCAACGAATTGTTGGAATTGGAATTTGGAATGCTTAATTCTTTACTCAAATTTTGAGCAATGGATGACGCTCCCGCCTGCAGTTTAACTTTATCGATTGTTGCCTGAAGCGGTTTTGCCAATATTGCCGCAAAAGTTAGCAGCAGAAAAACGGATTTGATTTGGTTTGTTTTCATGGTTAAGTGATTTAAGAACATTGCAAATTTTAGTTATTATAAATTGGTAATCAATCACTAATTCTAGTGATTGTATTGTTCATTCTAAATTAGAATCATGATTTGCTTATCCGATTTCTCAAAGAATAAATCTTCCATTATTTCGAATCATCCATAGCAGAGCGTTTAGCGAAAAACTCTAATTTCGAATGGTTTATTAAGATGTCTCCGCTGTTCCTTTTGAAAATGAAAATCCTTTTCGTTTTATATTGCTTCCTTTCTGTTTTCAGACTTCAGGCATCTGATACCCTCCAACTTCAGAAATGGATTCTCACCAATGATGGCCTTCAAAACCCAATCGCATTTCAAGGCGCACAGAACATTCTTCAGGTGCTTCGCGCTGCTCAATCAAAGCCTCAACTCAAATCCCGCTTCAGTGAAGAAAGCCTTGCTTTTCATGACTCGGTAGCATCTCTGCAGCATACCATAGAAACGACCTTCGATTTGAGTAAGCAGCAACTTAATGCAAAGTTTATAGAACTCAACTTTAATTATCTGCAAACATTCACGCGCATTTATCTCAATGATCAACTCCTAGGCGAAACCAACAATGCCTTCCGACTTTGGTCATTTCCCATTCCTAAACGACTGCTCAAAAAGCACAATGTACTTCGCATACAATTCCGTCCACCGCGCGAAGAAGTGGAAGAACTCACACGACGAAAATTTCCCATGCCAGCCGGAAACCAAGTTGATTCGATTAAAACGGCTCCCTTCATTCGTCAGCCCCAGCAGGAATT
>CAXNGM010000101.1:0-7471 GCA_964201695.1 Bacteroidia bacterium
ATTTTGGCGTGGGCAATAGACGAATTATCATTAACACAAAAGGATTTGAAGAAAAAATTTATTTCAGTGGACAACTCTTAAATAAGTTTTGGGGGAAACTTTAAAAAAACGAATACATAACAGCTTAAATGCGCAACCCGAAAAAGGTATGCGCCTCTGTGCGAAACGTTATAGCTAATACTAAAAAGGAAAACATGAAAAAAATAATTCGTACAAATTTATTCTACCTAATTATTTATTTTGTTTGTACCGTAGGCATAAACGCGCAACGTGTTTACCCTCTTGTTTCCGGAAAATTAATAATTGAATAAAAGTACTGGCTATTTCAGTAGCTGTCCCAAATTGAATATAAGTCAAAAACATAAAAGAATATGAAATCAACTAGCATAAAAATTCAAGTTGCATGGGTCATGCTGATGCTTACAAGTTATGTTACTCGAGCACAAAATCAGCTCATTGTTACATTAACCAATGGACAAACTGATGCATTTAATGTATCGGATATTCGAAGTGTAAAATTTGTAAACAACACCATGAATTTAACGGAGAACAATGGCTCTCAAAGTTCATGGAACATTGCTACTGTTTCTCAATATGCTTTCTCGGTTGTAAGTTCAATAGTTTCAACAACCGTATCAACAAGTGATCAAGTAAGAATATTCCCAAACCCCATTTCGGATAATTTAAATGTTGAATATGGGTCATTACGAGCGGGTAAAATATCCATTGACCTTCTGGATTTGAATGGTAAGGTTTTACGAACTGTTTTTGAAGGAACGCATCAAGGAAAACAAACTTATACTTGGACAAAAGATTTACCAAGTGGTTATTATTTATGCCGCATTATTTCTGAAAGTAAAAGCATTACTAAACCATTTGTAATTCAATAAAGACATGAAAAACTTCTTTTTTTACCTGCTACTATTTTCTAGTTTAATCTCTGCAGCACAAACTCGCCAAAACATTAATAAAAATACAGGTACAGTATCAAATGTGCTAACTACTATAGACAGTATTCGTTTCAGTGGCTCATCAACAACCATGGAAGTTGTATTACAAGACGGAACTGTAGAATCACATTCGATTTCAGATATTCAAAATGTAAACTTCATCTCAGCAAGCCAGCATAGTTGCGGAGCTACCAATGTTCACAATCCTAACCTATCCTACGGCAGTATGACCGACCAGCAGGGCAATGTTTACAAAACCATTGTTATTGGTAACCAAGAATGGATGGCGGAGAACCTGAAAACAAACATCTACCGAAATGGTGAACCTATTACGACCAACTTAACCTTCCAAGAATGGCTAAATAGCGCAATTACTCAAATTGGGGCTTGGACTTTTTATTTTAATAATAGCCAATACGATTGCCCCTACGGCAAATTGTACAATTGGTATGCAGTTACCGATCCCCGCCATGTATGCCCATCGGGCTGGCACGAACCCACCGACGGCGAATGGACAACTTTAACAGACTATTTGGGTGGAGAATCCGTTGCAGGTGGAAAAATGAAATCAACGGGCTTGCAATACTGGATTAGCCCCAATACTGATGCGACTAACGAAAGTGGCTTTTCAGGACTGCCCGGCGGCTCTCGCTTCAGCTCTGGGCAATTCACCAACATTGGCCTCAACGGGATCTGGTGGAGTTCTTCTGAGAACACAATAGCCTATGCTTGGGACCGAAGCCTGAATTACGACGATGCCAATACTGTCAGATTCCCCCCTAATAAGACAAATGGCTCTTCTGTGCGTTGCCTCAGGGATTAACGGTATTAATTTAGATGTCCAGATGCAACCAATACACAATCGCCAAGTTGCTGGATATGGTCGAATGTAATTACTCAAACCTGGTGATGTTTTCAATAGACCTTATACCAACATTCTGGAAGCCAATGGATCTATATCTGCAAAATGCTGATTGAAAAATTATAGAAATTCAAGGTCGATTTCTCTTAAAAATTGAATATTTAGTGTTCGATAAATTCACTTTTACAAAAGTATCAAACACCTGTTTTACTATGATTATTCATAGTTGTAGGATTTGAATTATTTATTCACTTTTGAAAAGAAAATTAGGATTAAATTCAACTGGCAATGAGATCATTAATACATTTAAGAAACATTCTTGTTGGAATAATCGTTTCTGCATCGCTATTTCCTGCATTTAGCCAAACAACGGTTACAACATAGAACAGCTCAGTTCGCCCTTTGTTATTGATGCAGGTTCTAACCAGCAAATAAAGGAAGGGAACTCGGTTCAATTGGGTGGAAATCCAACGGCCATACTGCCAACAAATAGCCACCAACTTATTCATCAGCTTATCAACTGTAGAAACTCATCGCAAAAATATCATCCAAAAACTAGGTACAAAGAACGTGGCTGAACTGATAAGTTTTGCGACGCGGGAAGGGATTTTGTGATGGAAAAATTACCTAGTAGTGGGTATAAAAATTAACATTGAATGTGCAAACTTGTGACTAAATAACCTAATCTATAATTACAATTAAAATCAAAAGCAAAAATGAAACACAGAAAAGTAAAATTGAGTATTTTGTTTTTAGGACTTGGACTAACAGCACAAGCACAACAAGCTATTACAACCGCAGGCGGTAATACCTCTAGCAGCGCTGGTTCAGTAAGCTATTCGGTTGGCCAAATTGTTTGCAAAACACAAATTGGTTCTTCAGGTTCAGTGTCTCAAGGCATACAACAACCCTATGAAATTTCTATTTTAACTGGACTTGTGGAAGCCCAAGGGATAAATCTTGTCCTATCGGCATATCCAAATCCGGCAACCGATTATGTAATACTGAAAGTTGAAAACTACAAAACAGAAAACCTAGCATATCATCTTTACGACCTCAGCGGAAAATTAATTGAAAACCGAAAAATAATAAGCAGCACCGAAACAATTGGTATGGAGAATTTGCTAAGTGCCATTTATTTTTTAAAAGTAACCAACAATAACAACGAAGTAAAAACATTTAAAATCATTAAAAACTAAAAATATGAAAACAAAAATTTATTCAATCATAGCAGGGCTGTTATTAACAGCAAGTGCTTTTGCTCAAGCTCCGCAAACAATGACCTATCAAGCAGTAGTAAGAAATAGTAGTGATGCTTTGGTAGTAAGCAGCCCAATTGGTATCAGAGTATCTATACTACAAGGTAGTGTATCAGATACTGCAGTATATGTTGAAACACATACTACTCAAACCAATCAAAATGGCTTATTTGATATTGTAATAGGAGGAGGTACTATTGTTTCAGGAAATTATTACACAGATATATATTGGCCTTCATATCAATACTTTTTAAAAACAGAAATAGACCCTTTGGGGGGTACTGCTTATACTATTACGAGTACAAGTGCATTGTTAAGTGTGCCTTATTCAAATTATTCTCATTTTAGTGGTGCTTCACAATATTGCTTAAGCTGTTTTCAACATTACATTGGAGAAAAGTATCAAGGTGGTATTATAGCAGCTGTCTGGAAGGACTCGATTAATATTGAGCATGGTTTAATTATGTCATTAACAGATTTAAGTACGGCTTCTTACCTTGCAGGGGCAATTACAATTTGTGATGGATATTCTAATGATTTTTATGAAGATTGGCGACTACCTTCAGAAGATGAACTTATTCAATGTTTTAATTCAAGATATATAACTAGTAATATTTTAGGAGTGCAAGGACTTAAAGCAAGATTCGATGTCGATGGCAGTATTACTGGTGGAGTTGCCGTATATTGCTCATCAACTTTATATGCAACAGCTGGATGCCACGCTTGGACTTTTGCAGGCGGTTCTGTGGTTTATGACTTGAGTTTTGGCGGTGATCCTGGATATGTTAGAGCGGTTAGAAAATTTTAAATATAGTAACTTAACGATCTCGTCCCTTTTGTATCTGCTGTATAGTATTCGGAACACTGATAAACAAAATTAACGTAAACTTTGACAACTGCATTGGTCATTGCGCAGATACAAAAATTTTTTATTGCTTAAATTTAAACGTTTTTGGTATGACGATATTAGAACAACGAACCGCTAACAGCAGCTTGCAAAAAGCGGATTCTCATTGCCCTGCAGACAGTTTTGTGTTAGCAGCAAGCGCATTGCTCGCATAAACATTTTTACTAAAAAGCTCCCATCGCAAATCTGCAAAACTTTAGCTTAAGCATAAGATTTAAATAAAAAAATATCTTTTTAGGCATGCACAAAATTGGTTTAGTTTCCACTTAAAAAACTAATTTAATAACAGTATAATGTGGCGACTACGCAAAAAACAAAATGAAAAAATCAATACTTCTTTTAATCTTTTTTTTGGCAATCTCAGAATTAGCACAAGCAGGTATTATTGAAACACATTCCATAACATGCAGTGGCAATAACGATGGAGCATTGGCTCTCACTCCATTTGGTCCTAATGCTTTGTATCAATGGCAGTTCGGAGGTACAAATTTTGCAGGGGGAACTCAGGATAACCTTCAAAACTGTATTGCTGGGGAATATAGTGTTATAGTCTATTTGGATGGTAATTACTTCGGAACCTACTTCTATACTTTACACGAACCGTCCTACTCTTGCGTAGATATAGATGCTGGTGTGGTGGTAACAGGAGGAGTTGCTCGTCCGGGTTTTGTTCATACTACTACCATAAGTGTAAAGAACCGGTCGCGACTTAATAATAATTTATCTGGTGAGTTAAAACTTTTCTTAGACAACCGCCTAACTGTTATAAGTACTTCACCTCCTGCAACATTTTCAGGGAATGTTTTTAGTTGGAATTATACTAACATTCTACAAGGGAATATTGAGAATTTTACTGTTTATGCCACATTAGCTTCTCCTCCTTTTGTAAACATTGGTGACACTCTTGCATATACTGCGATAATTATACCTTCTGACTCTGATTATGTAGCAACAAATAATGCTTTCACAGCTCATGTGCCCGTTACAGGCGCAATTGACCCTAATGACAAATTGGTTTCGCCCGAAGGTTTTATCTACAACGAACGGGACAGTATGCTTTTATATACCATCCGTTTTCAAAATACGGGAACAGATACAGCATTTAATGTAACTATCAGAGATACCCTAAATTCTTTTCTTGATGCTATGTCAATCAATGTAGTTGGGGCAAGCCATCCTTTTTTAAAACATTTTGAAGAGGATAGCATCCTTGTAATTAATTTCAATAATATTCTATTGCCCGATAGCAATATAAACGAACCCGGCAGCAAAGGATTTATTTCGTTCTATAGTGAAATTAAAAACAATGTCCCGCTCGAAAGCGAAATAACCAACTCTGCAGCAATATATTTTGATTTTAATCTGCCGGTTATTACAAATTCTGTTGCCAATATCTTCACAGAACCCATTTATACAAATCTGGATACAGGAATATGTCAGGGAGCTTTTTATCAATTGGGTTCTCAGTTATATAGTGAAGCAAACACCTATATAGACACACTTTCATCAGTTTTTGGAAAAGATTCTATAGTTACACTTGTACTTGCTATTAATCCGTTGCCGCAACCAACGGTTTTAGAAAACAACAATGATTTATCAACCCAAATTTTCAGCAGTTATGAATGGCTCTTGAATGATCTGACAATAAACGGTGCAATTTCTCAAAGTTATACTGCCATTGAAAGTGGCAACTATTCTGTATTTGTTACAGATGATAATAACTGTAGTGATACTAGTGCATCTGTTAATGTATTATTTACTGGACTTGAAGATTATTCATTAGTAGAATACTCAGTTATACTATTTCCAAATCCATTCTCTTCCCAAACTACCATCAGTTTTTCTGCAGAACAAAAAAACATATCCATTAAAATAATTGATTTGTTGGGTAAGGAAATAAAAAACATATCCTTTAGCGGGAAACAACTTAGAATTGAAAAAGAAGATATGGTAGCAGGGATTTATTTTGTTCAGATAACAGATGCAGATAAAAATGTGGTGAACAAGAAAATAGTGGTACAGTAGCTAGCACCTAAAAGCACACACCAGCAAAGTCAAGCATTTCGGGTGTGTGAGTTATGCGTTTTTATTGTTGTATTCGTCTAATCTAAAGCATTTTGTATACCTCGTTTGGCTATTCAGGTGTGTGCGGAACTAAGTGTCATTTTAAAGAAACTAATAGAAAATGAGAAACATTTTAATTTTGACATTCTGTATTGTTATTGCGAGCAAATGTTATGGACAAAACAATATTTCTACTGACCAACAGAAAGCAATAATAGAGAAGATTTCGAATGAAATAAGCAAATTTTACTTTAGCGAAACTGTTGCTAAATCTATATCAGACACTTTGGATATAATCAAAATGCAAATTAAAACTGAAAGTACTATAGATTATTTTACCAATACAATAAATAACTTACTAATAAATAAAAGCAAGGACAATCATTTAAAAATTTACTATGACCCTAATAAATTTGAAAGTTATGCTGATAATGAGTTGACTAAAAGAAAATACGAGTTCGATGCGGCTGAAAAAATAAATTTTGGTTTTTCAAAAGTCGAAATATTGGAAGGAAATGTTGGCTATATTGAAATAATTAAATTCTCAGGATTTATTGCCGAAGGTTCAGCGCTTAAAATTTATTCAGCAATGAATATGGTAGAAAATACAACCGCACTGATTATTGATTTGCGAAAAAATGGTGGTGGAGACGGTCGAGTTGGTGACATATTAGCAACTTACTTTTTTCCTGAGGAAAATGAAATTTATTACGATAGTATAAGTCGAACTGAAAAGTTCAAAGTATTACCTTTTGTCCAAGGCAAAAGATATTTAAACCGTCCAGTATATATTTTAACTGGTTTTGAGACTTTTTCAGCCGCAGAAGGGTTTTGTCAATTTATGCAACAAAACAAAAAAGCAATTATTGTTGGTGAAAAAACAAAAGGTGGAGGAAGTTCAGGTAGTAGTGTGCCTCTTTTAGAAGGTTTTTTATGCTTCATTCCTACTTCTTTTGGCAGTACAGATAAAGAAGCAAGCGTAACGCCAGACCACAAAACAGAAGATAAAAACGCATTAAATTTTGCAAAATACTTGTTTTACAAAGAAGAGTTAAAGAAAAATTTAACCGCTAAAGAACAAGAATTAGTAAAATGGAATTTAAAAACTTGCGAATACTTACTTAAACTGAATGATAAATATTTTGTATTAAATAAATCTTTTATTGGTAACTATGAAAATGATAGAAAAGTGTTTTTAAAAAACGGACAGCTATTGATTTCATTTAATGACAAAGAATACAAACTTTCACAGATAGACGAAAATGAATTTATAATATTAGGTTTTGAAGATAATTTTGGCGCGGGCAATAGACGAATTATCATTAACACAAAAGGATTTGAAGAAAAAATTTATTTCAGTGGACAACTCTTAAATAAGTTTTGGGGGAAACTTTAAAAAAACGAATACATAACAGCTTAAATGCGCAAC
>CAXNGM010000102.1:0-7464 GCA_964201695.1 Bacteroidia bacterium
ATAGTACCCGGAGCGGGAATCGAACCCGCACGATCGCAATGATCACAGGATTTTAAGTCCTGCGTGTCTACCAATTCCACCATCCGGGCAACACGGCTGCAAAACTACATTTTATTTGGAAATAGAAAGAAGGAAATTGAAAGCTGTTGAAGATTTTATTTCAAGTTTCTGAAAATCAACGCACAGAATTCTTAAACAGTTTTATTTATTCGGGTTGTTTTGCTTTTTTTCAAGGCGTTTTTTCTTCTTCTCTGGATCTTCATGGAAGAAATATTTAAAATCCAAAGCCAAATAAGCACCATTCAAATTACCATACGCTGCATTTTGCAAAATTCCTTGATTGAGGTAGTTGAATTTGAATTGATAAATTTCTGAAAAGGGTCTATTTAATGAAGCTCCGAGATAAAAGTACCCACTTTCGTTTGTCCGAAATTCAAAGCCAATGTTGGCGAGTAAACTCGGATTGAACAGCATCGATCGAGACCCATATGTTGAAAAAGTGGTATCACGCTTAAATACATCCGATGGAAACATATTCAAACATGCACCCGCTCCAGCATTCATGTATATTTTATTGGATAAACGAATGAATATCAATTGAGAAAAGGGAATTTCATACCCAACAATCCGGAGTTTGTTGTCCGCTGATGCTGTTCCATTGGAAGCTGAAATGCTCGTATTTCGAACCGCATAATTGAGTCCGAATTCGATGGATAAACTGGGAGTATATCCTTTACGGATGATCATTCCAGCTACATAGCCAGAACCTGGTTTTATGGAATAATTAAAACTACTGTCGCTGATAGTTTGAGGGCCTGTTCCAATAAATGATGATGTGAAAGTAGGTTTGATTTGAAAACCAACAGTGGTAATGTCTTTTTGTGCCCAAACCATTGAACTAAAAAGCAAGCCCAGAAAAATGAAAAATTGCCGAGTCATCATAGGTTTTTCAGATAAAGCATAATCGATTTCATTATCATCTCAGTTGCCCCAGTTCGGTCTTTTACAAATTGCGAACACAAATCCTTTTTTTCTTCATTGACATCAGGTTCTCCAAATTCACTAAAGGCAGTTTGAAATTCTCTATGATTTGAAATTGACTTTGCACCTTGGTATTCAATCAAATCGGAGGCTTCTAAAAACTTTGCATGTTTTGGACCGAAAATAACAGGCAAGCCACATGCTGCTGGTTCCAAAATATTATGAAGTCCTTTGCCAAACGCACCACCCACGTATGCCATATTTCCTAATGCATAAACAGAGAGCAACATGCCAACATTATCGATAATCAACACATGCGATTGTTTGGGTTCTTTCATTAAATCGGAATACCGAATGGACGTTGTTCCGCAACTTAACTCAATAGCACGAATTCGATGTTCACTAATTTCGTGTGGTGCAACAATCAATGCCCAATATTCAGAATGCCAAGGAAAAATTACGGAGTCATCCTCTGGCCAAGTACTTCCTGCAATAAGTACTTTCCGTCCTTGTATCCAATTTTCGATAAGTGGCAATGATTGAGGATTTTGAGCATTGGAAAAAACACGGTCGTAACGCGAATCGCCACTCACAATGCCAGTATGATAACCCGCCGATTTTAAAAGCTTCGCCGAATCTTCGTCTTGTACATGAATTTCTGTGAAACAATCGAGATGTTTGCGAAACCATGCTCCATAAAACTGAAAGAAAATCTGGTCGGACCGAAATCTTGCAGAAATAAGAAACGTCGGAATATTCTTCTGTTTTAATGCATCCAGATAGCCAAACCAGAATTCATATTTGACAAAAATCGCCAGTTTAGGTTGGAAGGTTTCAAGGAATTTCTCCACATTCGATTCTGTATCTAAAGGCAAATACAAAACAAGATCAGCTCCCGGATAGGTCTTCCTAACTTCGAATCCTGAAGGAGAAAAAAACGTTAGTAAAATTTTATAGTTAGGTGCTTTTCTTCTAAGTTCCTCCATAACGGGTCGCCCTTGTTCAAACTCACCTAAAGAGGCACAATGGAACCAAACCCAATCATCTTTTTTATATTCAACAGAATCAAAAATGTGAAGTTGATCCGCACGACCTTTAACCCAATTTCGTGCTTTTGCAGATTTGAATGCGGCAATCTTAATCGCAATTTCATACAGGGAAATTCCTGTTTTATAGATCCACTTCATCAGCAATTAGAAGTAAAAGAAGTCATTAGCTTTTGCTTTGTAAATGGGCAAAACCCAACCAAAACGAAGTCCCAATGCGCCATCGTTCCGTTTGGTATCATCGTGTGTTCCAGTATCGTAGTTAAACGATCTCCTATTAAACGTTTGTGCGTAAGTGTATTCGAGCTGAATGAAGAAGTTGATTGTGCGTTTGTTTCCCAAAAATAAATATCCAACAGCCGGATTTATCGAAAGTCCATTGCTTAATCGATCGTAGCCTTTCACATATTGTTTGGTTAATGGCGGAACATCGGCATTGCGTTCGGTATCGATGCGGATTTTATGTTGAAGAAATCCAGCTCCCAATGTGGTGTAAATTCCGCTATTTTTATTTGGACCTCCAATCGGGAAAACTTTTCCAATATATGCATCAAACTGGATTCCGCGCATAAAATATTTTACTTCATACAAAGTTCCATCGGCCCCAATAACAAAGTCCTCGTTCACTGTGATATTTGTTAACATGTCTTTTTGCTTCACATCATCACCAAATAAAAAATTGCCTTTCACACCCCAAAGAAGTCCAGATTTTTGTTTTCGAAGATAACTTCCTCCAACCGAGCCAAAAGCACCAAAACGTTTGGCTAAATCGCCAGTAGGTATTTGCCATCCAAAGCTCGCGTTGAATGCAGAGAAAGCCAAAATTGAATCGCGCACATTGACCTGAGAAATGGAATTTGTACAGAAAAAAGAAACAAGCAATATGGAAAAAGAAATACGCTTCATAACTGGCCAAATATACCGAGAATCTCAACGATTTTTTACAGACTTTAATGCTCATGTAAAAGTATGTATATTCGCACAAATTTTAAAGCTTGGAAAAGATACAGATGGTAGACCTGAAATCTCAGTATCGGCGCATTAAAGCCGATGTTGATCAGGCAATTCAAGAAGTTATAGATTCGACCACTTTTATTAATGGTCCTGCGGTTCAGAATTTTCAAAAAGAACTCGAAACCTATTTAAATGTTAAACATGTAATTCCATGTGCAAATGGAACGGATGCGCTTCAAGTGGCGATGATGGCATTGGGTTTTAAGCCCGGTGATGAAGTCATTACTGCAAGTTTTACATACGTTGCAACTGCCGAGGTAATTGCTTTATTGGGTTTAGTACCCGTATTAGTAGACGTAGATCCAGAAACTTTTAATATCGATCCGGATGCATTAGAACGTGCAATCACCGATAAAACGGTTGCCATTGTTCCAGTCCACTTGTTTGGTCAATGTGCCGACATGGATCGCATCATGGAAATTGCCAACAAGCATAATATTCATGTGATTGAAGATACAGCCCAAGCCATTGGAGCAGAATATACTTCTAAAGATGGTTCTGTGAAAAAAGCAGGAACCATTGGAACCATTGGAGCAACATCCTTTTTTCCTTCCAAAAATTTAGGATGCTATGGCGATGGCGGCGCTTTATTTACAAATGATGATGTACTTGCTGCTCGTATTCGCATGATTGCCAATCACGGGCAAAGTGTTCGTTATTATCACGATGAAGTGGGCGTTAATTCACGATTGGATTCTATCCAAGCAGCAATTTTACGCGTTAAACTTCGTGAATTGGATAATTACGCAGCAGCTCGTCGCTCGTTGGCTGATGCCTATGATTCAGCTTTTGCTCCAACCGGAAAATTCATTACGCCTGTTCGTGCATCAAATTCAACGCATGTCTTCCATCAGTATACTTTGCAGGTGAATGGGGTCGATCGAGATAAAATGAGAGAGTTTTTAGAAAGCAAGGGTGTGCCGGCCATGATTTATTATCCTGTTCCATTGCATCTTCAAAAGGCATATCTCGATCCTCGTTACAAGTCAGGCGATTTTCCCATCACTGAAAAACTATGCGCAACGGTTATTTCTTTACCAATGCATACTGAAATGCAGGAAGAACAACTCGCATTGATTATTTCTTCGGTTTTAGAATTTATAAATTAAAACATTCTATGAAAAACATCGCAGTTATAGGAACTGGTTATGTTGGATTGGTTACAGGTACGTGTCTCTCCGAAACGGGTAACAATGTTATTTGTGTTGACATTGACCAAGTAAAAATCGCGAATCTTAAAAAAGGAAAAATTCCTATTTACGAACCTCAGTTGGATGTTGTTTTTGAACGTAATTTAAAACAAGGACGTTTGCATTTTACAACCGATTTAAAAGAAGCAATTGATGCTTGCGAGCTGATTTTTCTTGCATTGCCAACGCCTCCAGGCGAAGATGGTTCTGCAGATCTTTCTTATATTTTAGGTGTTTCAAACGATATTGGATATCTCTTAAACGATTCGTATAAAATCATCATTGATAAAAGTACTGTGCCAGTCGGAACAGCCGAAAAAGTTCACAAGGCCATTGCAAAAAATGCCAAAGCAGAATTTGATGTTGTTTCTAATCCTGAATTTTTACGTGAAGGTTTTGCAGTTGAAGATTTCATGAAGCCCGATCGAGTAGTTATTGGAACCTCTTCAAGTCGTGCTCGCAAAATCATGGAGGAATTGTATTTGCCTTTTGTTCGCCAGGGAAATCCAATCATTTTCATGGATGAGCGTTCGGCAGAACTAACAAAATACGCCGCTAACTCATTTTTGGCAACAAAGATTTCGTTCATGAACGAAATAGCGAATTTATGTGAATTGCTTGGTGCGGATGTCGATCAAGTTCGTATGGGAATTGGTTCGGATGAGCGCATTGGAAAACGCTTTTTATTTCCAGGAATTGGCTACGGAGGTAGTTGTTTTCCAAAAGATGTTCAAGCATTAGTAAAATCATCGAAAGATGTAGATTATACGTTCAGCATTTTGAATTCTGTAATGGAAGTCAATGAACGTCAAAAAACCATCTTGCTTCCAAAAATTAAGAAGTTTTTTAATAACGATTTAAGCGGAAAGCACATTGCCATTTGGGGATTAGCATTTAAACCCGACACTGACGATATTCGTGAAGCACCTGCTTTGTATATTATCGATGAACTCTTGTCAGCGGGAGCAACTGTTTCTGCATACGATCCAGAAGCAATGCCGAATGTGAAGAAACTAGGTAAAAAAGTGGATTTCGCTAAAGGTCAGTACGAAGCGCTCGAAAATGCTGATGCATTAGTCATTTGTACAGAATGGGCTGCATTCCGAAATCCAGATTTTACCCGCATGGTAAGTGAAATTAAATCGAAGGTGATATTCGACGGTCGTAATTTGTATTCAAACGATCAAATAAAAAAAATAGGACTCAACTACTTCAGTATAGGTCGTAAATCTGTTCGCAAATCAAGATGAAACACGATATCAAAGGAAAGCGCGTATTAGTAACCGGTGCTGCAGGTTTCTTAGGTTCGCATTTATGCGATCGCTTTATGGCCGAGGGTTGCTATGTTGTAGGAATGGACAATCTTATCACAGGGAGTCTTCAAAATATTGAACATCTTTTTAAAGAAGAGCGTTTCGAATTCTATCACCATGATGTTTCGAAATTCGTCTTTGTTCCAGGAAACATCGATTATATCTTACATTTTGCTTCACCTGCAAGTCCAATAGATTATCTCAAAATCCCAATTCAAACATTGAAAGTAGGTTCTTTGGGAACACATAATTTGCTTGGATTGGCGCGTGTTAAAAAAGCTCGAATGATTATTGCTTCCACATCGGAAGTGTATGGCGATCCTACAATCCATCCTCAAACGGAAGAATATTGGGGAAATGTAAATCCCATTGGACCACGAGGTGTTTACGATGAAGCAAAGCGTTTTCAAGAAGCAATCACTATGGCTTACCATACCTTTCATGGTTTAGAAACGCGCATCGTACGCATCTTCAACACTTACGGACCACGTATGCGTCTGAACGATGGTCGAGCTTTACCTGCATTTATGGGGCAAGCTTTACGTGGAGAAGATATTACAGTATTTGGCGATGGTAGTCAAACACGTTCGTTCTGTTATGTTGATGATTTGGTGGAAGGTATTTACCGACTTTTATTAAGCGAATATGCATATCCTGTTAATGTTGGAAATCCAGATGAAATTAGTATTCGTGATTTTGCAGAAGAGATCATTAAATTAACAGGGACAGACCAGAAAATTGTATACAAGCCACTGCCTCAAGACGATCCTAAACAACGTCAGCCAGATATTACGAAAGCCCGAGAGATTTTAAATTGGGAACCGAAAATTGCACGAAGCGAGGGCATGAAACATACTTGGAATTACTTTAAATCGCTTCCTGAATACATCATAACCCCTAGAGAATTTACATCCGCTTAACTATGTCTCAAGATTATTACGCTCATCCAACAGCTATAATTGATGAAGGTTGCAACATTGGATCAGGAACGAAAATTTGGCATTTCGCGCATGTTATGCCCAACTGTTCACTTGGCGAAAATTGCAACCTCGGACAAAATGTGGTAATCTCACCGCAAGTGGTTTTGGGGAATAATGTAAAAGTACAAAACAACGTATCTATCTATACAGGAGTTATTTGCGACGACGATGTATTCCTTGGGCCTTCCATGGTTTTTACCAATGTAATCAATCCTCGAAGTGCAGTGAATCGCCGCGATCAATATTTGAAAACGCATGTTGGAAGAGGTGCTTCTATTGGAGCAAATGCAACCATTGTGTGCGGTCACGATATTGGTGAATATGCATTTATAGGTGCTGGCGCAGTTGTTACCAAAACGGTTCCTGCTTTTGCGCTAGTTATTGGAAATCCCGCTCGTCAAACGGGATGGATGAGTACATTTGGACATAAATTAAAATTTGACGAACAGGGCTTTGCAATGTGTCCCGAAAGTGAAGAACGCTATCAATTGCAAAATGGGAAAGTCATTAATCTCGGAAAGTCATGATAATAGGCGATAAAGTGAAATTTGCTGTCATCGGTGCTGGCCATATTGGAAAGCGTCATGCTGAAATGATTATGCGTAATCCCGATGCTGAGTTGGTTGCCATATCAGATATTCTACCCGCAGAAAAATTGGGTTTGGAAAATTATCCGGTTCCTTATTTTAATTCTGCAGAAGCCCTATTTAATTCCGGATTAGAATTCGACGTTGTGAATGTTTGTTCGCCCAATGGATTGCATGCATCCCACTCCATTCTTGCACTAGAAAATAAAAAACACATTGTGTGTGAAAAGCCGATGGGTCTATCTAAAGCAGAATGTGAGCAAGTAATTTATACCGCACTTCGCGTTTCTCGTCAGGTTTTTTGTGTCATGCAAAACCGATATTCTCCACCATCTGTTTGGATTAAGGAAGTT
>CAXNGM010000103.1:0-7461 GCA_964201695.1 Bacteroidia bacterium
GACTCGAACCCGCGACCTCCGCCGTGACAGGGCGGCATTCTAACCAGCTGAACTACCGATCCAAGAATGAGAACAGAAATATTCCGTTCAGGGATGGCAAAAGTAGATTATTTTTCGTTTGAAACAAGTGTAACAACAAAATAAATTCAGGAAAATCACTTTGTTATTGATAAACAGTAGTTTCCATTTTATATATACACAGATTAACAGCCATTGTTTATAAATACAGTTAACTCATGCACAATTGACTTTCAATAAAATAATCAACCATTTACATTTGTAAACATGCAACAATACCAAGATCTTCTCCAACACATTCTCGATACTGGAGCTCAAAAACACGACAGAACTGGAACTGGAACCATCAGTTGCTTTGGCTATCAAATGCGTTTTGACTTAGCGAAAGGATTTCCATTGGTTACCACCAAGAAAGTGCATTTGCGTTCCATCATACATGAACTCTTGTGGTTTTTAAAAGGCGACACCAATATTGCCTATTTGAAAGAAAATGGAGTAAGCATTTGGGATGAATGGGCTGATGAACAAGGAAACCTTGGACCTGTTTACGGACATCAATGGAGATCTTGGCCAGGTAAAAATGGCGAAACGATTGATCAGATTTCGAAGTTGATTGAGATGATTCGCAGCAATCCCGATTCTCGTCGATTAATTGTTAGTGCTTGGAATGTGGCGGATGTCGATATGATGGCGCTTCCTCCTTGCCATTGCTTCTTTCAGTTTTATGTGGCAGATGGAAAACTGAGCTGCCAATTGTATCAACGCAGTGCTGATACCTTTTTAGGTGTTCCGTTTAACATTGCGTCATACGCCCTACTCACTATGATGGTGGCTCAAGTATGCAACTTGCAAGTCGGTGATTTCGTGCATACGTTTGGCGATGTTCACTTATATAACAATCACCTCGAACAAGCCCGTTTGCAATTGAGTCGCGAGCCTCGTCCATTGCCTCAGATGAAACTCAATCCCGAGATAAAGAACCTGTTCGATTTTAAATTCGAAGATTTCACATTGGAAGGATACGATCCACATCCTGCCATTAAAGGAGCTGTAGCCATATGATTTTATCCATCGTTGTTGCAACAGGAATTAACGGAGAAATTGGCAAAGACAATAAGTTGCTTTGGCATCTTCCTGCCGATTTAAAGTATTTCAAAAACCTCACTTCTGGCCACCCAATCATCATGGGAAGGCATACGTATGAAAGTATTGGTCGCCCTTTACCCAACCGACGTAACATTGTTATTACTCGTCAGCAGGATTTGAAAATTGAGGGCGTTGATGTTGTTCATTCTTTGGAAGATGCCATTGCATTGGTAAAAGACCTAGAAGAAATTATGGTGATTGGAGGCGCCGATGTATACAAGCAAGCATTGCCCATTGCCGACCGCATATACATTACTCGAGTAAATGTAGAACCCGAAGCTGATCGTTATTTTCCAGACTTAAACATGGACCATTGGATAAAAAATGTCGACATCTCTCATCCCGCAGACGAGAAAAACGAACATGATATTCAGTTTCAGATGTTGGTTAGAAGATGATTAAATGATGATTTGAAAATTTGAAAATGTGGGAATTTGAAAATGGAAATGTGCTGATTTACTGATTCGAATGCTAAATAATCTCCAAATTTTCAAATTAATATGATTAGCCTATAATTCCCCATAACAATGCTCCTCAAAAATAACCTCTTCGTTTTTTTACTCTTCGTTTCGTTTGTCCTTCATGCTCAGTCGGATAGAATAACAACTCATAAAGCTATTATTGTTAGCGATACCTTATCACCTGAGGAGGTATTAACAATAATGAAGAGTAACGCAAAATGGGGATTAGAACCCATGTCTGCAGATGAGTGGGATCAGATAAGAAACATCCTGCTTGCTAAAAACTCAGAGGCTCCTAGCCTGCACGATCAATATTTTATTTGTTATGCAGAGTGTAACAAGTTTGCTGTATTAAAACAAATTGGTAATGCGTTGTATTCTATCGATTCATTTTACAAAAAGGTAAAAGCCCTAAACGACGATGAGCAGTTAATGAACGTATATCAGCTTTACGTTGCAACTTATGAGCAGTCAAACATGATTGACGATGCGCTGAAATATGCTCGATTGCACTATGCTTTAAAATGCAAAAACAAGTCGCATGCAGAGATTATGGAATTTAGTAATGCTTTCGTTTGGATGTTTTATAAATACGGTCGTGAAAAAAAAGATTCAGCCCTCATTCAAGAAGCCCAAACCATGGGTGAAAAGCGAATTAGCTATTTTGAAAAACACCCTTCGGATCAATCAGGAATTGGCGACGATTACAAGATTAACATTATGGCTTTGCTTAGGCTAAAAAATTGGCAGAAGGCCATTGAAATTTCTAAGCGTGCTCTAAAAACCTTCGGTATAAATTACACAAGTGTAGACGAAGGACATTTGAATTACAGACGAAAATTATTTTGCTATCAGGCAGTTGCCTATGCCCGATTGCAAAACAGAGATAGTGCGTTATTTTACATTAATCACCCGATTATGTATCAAAAAATCGCCAGCGATCGAAATGTCTTTATTTCAAACCAAAAGATGTACCTGAATGTCGACGAACTGATGGAGCGCATAACTGTATTTTCTACTTTAAATGAACATAAAAAGGCTGCCGATTTGGCTTTTCTCGCCGTTTATTCACCTTACAAACTCAAAAAAGTAGATGACCGGGAGTTTATTCAGAGCTACTTTGCTAGGGTATTTCTAGCTGCTGGCATGTACAAAGAAGCTGCCGAGGGTTATAAGTTACAAGCGGAAATGACCGACTCAACAAGTCGTGAAGAAATTGATTTACTCACCGAAAAACAAGTCATCAGCAACCGCATCGAACTTTCGAACATCAATGAAATCAACGAAAACAAGGAAGAGATTGCCCAAAAGACATTGGAGCGCCAAATACTTGTTCGCAATATTTTCATCGGTGGGTTTGCATTGCTTCTGATTTTCTCCGGGGTATTTTTCGTTCAGCGGAATAAAATTAAAAAAGGGAAAAAGTTGAGTGATGAGTTGCTGCTGAATATTTTGCCACATTCCATCGCGGAAGAATTAAAATCAAAGGGAAATGCCGAATCTAAACTGATTGATGATGTAACTGTTTTATTTACCGATTTCAAAGGGTTTACACAATTATCGGAGCAATTCTCACCTCAAGAACTGGTTGCAGAAATCAACGAGTGTTTTTCGGCGTTCGATCAGATAATGCTTAAGCACAATGTCGAAAAAATTAAAACAATTGGGGATGCATACATGGCCGCCGGAGGCTTACCTACATCCAATAAAACCCATGCTGAAGATGTAATTCTGGCTGCACTCGAAATCCAGCAATACATGGCCGAGTATAAAAAAGTCCGTGAGAAAGCGGGCAAATTGTTTTTTGAGATCCGCATTGGCGTTCATTCAGGTCCTGTTGTTGCCGGCATCGTTGGTATTAGGAAATTCGCCTACGACATTTGGGGCGATACGGTAAATACGGCCAGCAGAATGGAAAGCAGCGGTGAGGTTGATAAGGTCAACGTTTCAGAATCAACTTACACCTTAACCCAAGATAAATTCAGCTTCACCTACAGGGGAAAAATAGCTGCAAAAGGAAAGGGTGAAATCAGCATGTATTTCGTGGAGCACAAAGAATCCCGATAGCTATCGGGACTTCAATAATATCTGCCCACAAACAGACAAAATCTTTTTTAACTTCGCGCATCATTCTACTCGAATGAAAACATCAAATTCAGAGTAAATACGCGTTGTAAATCGTGAAACATACAAGCACCGAAATATTACAAAATGCATTTCGTCACATGGCTACTGCCAAGGCCTTGACCGAATTGTATGAAGCAAACTTTAAAGTAGTATCAAAGTATGTGCACGCAACATCTCGCGGACACGAAGCAATTCAAATTGCATTAGCCATGCAACTATTGCCTCAGGATTATGCATTTCCATATTACCGCGATGATGCAATGCTTTTGGGAATTGGCATGCAGCCGTATCAGCTGATGTTGCAGTTAATGGCCAAGCGAGATGATCCGTTTTCTGGAGGACGAACTTATTATTGTCACCCGAGTTTACGCGATGCCGACAAACCTAAAATTCCACATCAAAGTTCTGCTACTGGTATGCAAGCCATTCCAGCAACAGGAACAGCCATGGGTTTTTGGTACAAGGAAAATGCGGGCTTAATTGACTCTTCCATCTCACAGAATGGCTTTGTTGTTTGCTCTTTGGGCGATGCATCGGTTACCGAAGGCGAAGTAGCTGAAGCGTTTCAAATGGCAGCGCTTAAACAATTGCCTATCCTCTATCTCATTCAAGACAATGGTTGGGATATTTCGGCAAATGCAAGAGAAACACGTGCGCAAAACGCGTTCGAATACATAAAAGGATTTAACGGGATTGAAGCGATCAGCATCGATGGTGCCAATTTCAGCGAATGTTACAATGCACTTCACGAGGTAATTGATACCATTCGCAGCGAACGACGTCCTATTTTGGTGCATGCGAAAGTTCCTTTGTTGAACCACCATACTTCAGGTGTCCGCATGGAATGGTACCGCGATGATTTGGAAGAGGCAAAATCGCGTGACCCATATCCCGTTTTGATAAAGCAACTGCTTGATGCAGGATATACACAACAGACAATCGAATCGATTGAAGATTCAGCAAGAGAATTAGTTAAAGCTGATTATGATCGTGCATTACTTGCCGAAGATCCGCGTCCCGAAGATTTATTTACACACGACTTCGCCCCTACTCCCATAACAGAAGAATCGGGCGAACGAAATCCACAACGGAGCGACAAAGTATTGATGGTAGATTGTGCACTTTATGCCGTTGAAGAACTCATGCGCAAACATCCAGAATGCTTGCTATACGGACAAGATGTAGGTGCTCGACTTGGTGGAGTATTTCGTGAAGCAGCAACCTTGGCGCAGAAGTTTGGAGATTCACGCGTATTCAACACGCCCATTCAAGAAGCTTTTATTGTCGGAAGTACCGTGGGCATGTCGGCTGTTGGTTTAAAACCCATTGTGGAAGTACAGTTTGCCGATTACATCTGGCCAGGTTTGAATCAGCTGTTTACCGAAGTTGCACGCTCGTGTTTTTTGACCAATGGTAAATGGCCTGTTAGCATGATATTGCGTGTTCCAATTGGAGCGTATGGTAGTGGCGGACCGTATCATTCTTCTTCGGTTGAGAGTGTTTTAACGAATATTCGCGGGATAAAAATTGTGTATCCAAGCAATGGTGCCGATTTAAAAGGCTTGATGAAAGCGGCTTACTACGATCCCAATCCGGTAGTTATACTCGAACACAAAGGTTTGTATTGGTCCAAAGTGAAAGGAACCGATGAAGCCCGTTCGTTTGAGCCTTCTGAAGATTATATCCTTCCACTCGGTAAAGCAGCCATCGTACAAGAAATTACAGAACAAAAAACCCACGAAACCCTGAGCGTTATTACTTATGGCATGGGTGTTCATTGGGCTTTGAATGCTTCCAAAGAAATGAAAGACAAGGTGGAGATTATCGATTTACGAACCTTGTATCCTCTGGATGAAGCGGCCATTTTTGAATCGGTTCGTAAGACAAAAAAATGCCTGGTGGTAACCGAAGAACCCGTTAACAATTCATTTGCACGAAGTCTAGCCGGCTTAATTCAAGATTCTTGCTTCGAATCCCTCGACGGTCCAGTGCGTGTTATTGGCTCCGAAAATCTTCCTGCCATTCCTTTAAACAGCGTCTTGGAATTCACCATGATTCCCAACATCGACAAGGTAAAAGCCGCGATGGAGAGTTTGTTGGCTTATTGAGGAGAAAGTTATTTTATGAAAAAGGAAAAGTTGAAATTAGAAAGTTATGAGAATGCTAGAGTTTGCTCATTAAACTCCCCCCTTTAAACTTTCTCCTTTTCCCTTCCAACTTTCTGACTTTTAACTCATTCTCAATCCTTAAGGCAACGGACAGAAAAACCTAAGTACTTATTGTCGTTGGTCTGGTAAGCATTGCCATTGCTAAAGTTCAGGTAGCGGTTCCAGGCGCTGGAGGGATCGTACTCCGAAGAACTCCACCAGTAACCGTAGAAGCCAACAAAGTTGAAAATACCAAAGTAGAAGCGGTAGCCGCCCGGGAGACCTGAAAAGCCGCTTTCATTGGTAGAATCAGTATTGGGGCTTATCCAGTATTGTGTGCCAGTTGTTTTCATCTTTTCCCCAGCAACAGCTTCTCCACCTAAATAGTCCGTTAGCGATGTCCATTCGGCATCTGTGGGTTCGTGCCAACCCGTTGGGCATACATGGCGAGGGTCGGCTACTGCATACCAATTATACAGTTTACCATACGGACATTCGTTTTGATAGTTATTATTATAATAAGCCCATGAACCTGATGTTAATAAACTCCATAATGAGTCATTTGTAACATTAGCAATTGGATTACCATTCCGATAAATACTTGTTTTTAAATTTTCCGCCATCCATTCTTGGCTGCCAATCACAATGGTTTTATACACATTGCCTTCTTGGTCGGTCATTGAGCCATAGGTTTTGTCTGGGTTGTGCACATTAGTTGCACCGCAGGTATGTTGGGTTATTCCGGTTTGTCCGCCGGTGTTGTTTGCTGCGCTGATGCCTGGTATGATGTATGATTGATTTCCAATAAATAATGTATCGCCCGAACTAGAAACCGAACTGCTTGTGCTATTAGCATACAAGGCATACGGCACACTCAGCAATTGCGATGTGTTGGTGATTGTATAGTTATTTCCACCAATAGGATCGGTTTCGGTTTTCACGAAATAGGGTCCGTTTGCCCAATTGATGTTGGCAAAGTTCCCACTCAATAAAGAACCTCCTCCAATTTCCAAAGTAGCCAGACCGTTTGCATTGGTTTGAGGTGCATGTGTTTCGGCATACACAGCACTTCCGTTTGCACTTCCCTGCAAAATGGAGATTTTAATACCCACCGTTTGTCCAACCAACAACTGATTGCTCGCATTACGAATAACCGTTTGGTATGAGAACTTTGGGGGGGATTGGGCTTGAATGCTCAATGCTAAGAGCAAGGAGGCTATTAGAAAGGAGATTTTTTTCATAAGAAAGAAAAACGAGTTGATTTGAAAATTTGAAGATCCGATAGCTATCGGATTGAAAATTTGAAAATTAAATTATGTGCTGATGTGTTCGATGTGCTGATGTGCTAATTGGGTTGATTTGAAGATTTGAAAAATTTGAAAATTTGAAGATGAGGCTATGTGCTGATGAATCAGATGTGCTAATGTGTATTCTAGGACTTATGCAAATTTATGCAGCATATTTTTTTAGATCAACATAGGGAGTTTTTCTTTTTACGACTGCGAATATTCTCGCGACAAGTTTGTTTTTTACTGCATTGAGTGCACAATTATAGTGTTTTC
>CAXNGM010000104.1:0-7445 GCA_964201695.1 Bacteroidia bacterium
TGCTATCATTTATTCCTGCATGAAAGGGATTATATGCTTCTGTAATTTTGGTATTGGTGGTTCTTCCATCAAATCGCAAAGCCGACTGCGTTGAAATACGTGCTATAAATTTCTTTATTCCCTTGCCTTGAGACCAACTTTTGGGAGCTTTTACATTCAATGCCTCATTGATAGAATTGGAGTACACTCGTATAAAATCGGTTGTAGGTGTGAAAACGCGAATATACCTCGCTTGGTCTGGGAATGCGGAAATTTCAAACTCATTCAATTCCTTAATTCCATTGCTATTGTAATCGGTCCAGGCATATACACCTTGCCCAGGTTGAACCTCCAAATAAGTAAACTCCTTTCTGCTTTCTAAGCCACTCCCTGCTTCATAAAAAGTTGAAGATTGTATGCTCGACTTCAAGGCTTTTACCGATAATTCAATGCGGTTTACCAAGGTGCGTTCTGGCTTCAGATTACTAAGCAATGTGTCGCGAATTTCCAAGCGTCTGAAACTGGTACTCGTCCGAAATTGGATATTCTCGTTGGTCGATAAATCCATGGTGAATCCATAGCTCTCGGCCCAAGCATATTCTTTCAGCGATTTATTTAATACCCCTTCGTCGGTTCTTACACGATAAAATAGACTGAATTTTCGCTTCGAAGTATCCACATTTTGAATAAATGCTTGCCGGTCGAAAAATGAATACGCTGTATTTCGTAATGTATCTTGCTTGGAGTCGTTAAGTATATTGTGCTCAAATTCGTCTTTGTAGCCCAGTTGAATCCAGCGAATATCTTTCGAAATTAAAGTGCGATGCCGGTAAAATAATGCGTTGTTCTCATTTCCCTTTGAATCAGTTAAACTTCCATTGTAATTAAAACCGAAGCCTTTGTATTTAAGATCTGAGGTAAATGCATGCTGCGAAGCCTGTAGTTGTTCGCCTTTCAAAAATGCTGTAAATAAATAATTAGCAGAGCCGATGTCACTTCTGCTTATGTTGATGTTGGCTCTCGGTAAATATTCGGAAGCTGGCTGGTTTACAACTTTGGGAATATTCCAATCGCGATCAAATTCAACATTCCGGAAACGTTCCAACGGATTAAAGTTTTTGTCGATTTGCTCATAGCTCACGCTACTTACTAATTTCCAAGGCAGACTATCATTTCCAAGGTTTTTTGTGTTTTCCAATGCGACCCGAAATGCATATCCTTCGTTATCGTTATTTCCTAAATTCGAAAACGTGTTTACATCATAATTGGAATAGGCAATTTCTGAAGTCAACTTCAATGATTTACTAAATCGATAATCCGAGCCAAATGTCACAAGCTGTTTTTTGATTGGAGGAATAAGTTGCGTCTTGGCAACATAATTCCCTTGAGGGACACCATCAATGGGAACGACCCACTGATAAACGCGACCATTCGCCACGCTGTTCACTTGAATATAATCTCCTTTATTGGCACCTACATTCGTAAAGCTAGCTTTGTAAATAGCTGTTTCTGGATTACTCGAAAAAACGAGGATGTTCTGATAAATCGCTCCATTTACCAAGGTGTCTTGTTTCGAATACAGAATTAGATCGGGCGAAAACCCAACACTATCAACCGAACTTATCAATGCATCTTGAAAATTATCTCCAGCTTCTGCCAATACCATTTTCTGATCGCTTGTTAATTGCTGCTGAAGCGGTTGGTTTCGGCTGTCTTGCTCGGTGTATATATTGATGCGTGTGCTTAGCTTTCCTTGTTCAATTTCGTTGTTGAAGTAGAGTAGTGATCGTGCATAATTTCGATCGGAATATTCAAACTCCACAAAAATCCGAAGGTCTTTGGTGATCATTCGGCGCGATGTAAAGGTGAGTTCTGCCGAATTATAATCGATTACATAATCGTATTCCTGCCCTCGTTTTAACTGTTTTCCATCAACATACACTTTTTCGGACCCTGAAAGTATGATGATAAACTGCTCATTGTTTGATCCTCGTAAACGATAAGGTCCTTGATTTCCCTCAACTCCTTGAATCTGATTTCTGCTAAATCGCCCGCGAGCAACTGCGGCACTAGCGCCAATTTTCACATTCGCAGGAAGGTGTTTTTTTTCATCTAGCAAAGCCGTCTTAAAACGTGTTTCAAAACTTCCTCCTTGCAGCCGCTTGTTGAAATTCATGAAATAGCTTTCCGGTCGAGTAATCTGAAAATCACCTACAATCAATTTCGATTTCTCATTGGATAATTGAATATACACGCGATCGAAATCCTGCAGTTGCTGCGTATTTCCGTCGGGTTGTATGGGAATATTATCGTCAGTTATGGCAGCACTAATGTCGATGTCTGAACTCAGCTTTCCAGAAAGTTGCAAATTTAGGGTTGAGTTTACTGAGAGGTCTTGGTTGTTTCCGACCGAAATGCCTCGTGAAATAGATCCCGATTTATTGAGTCCATCAAATTTGAGTAGGTTTTCGTTGCTCTTGCTTGGGGTGTAAACAAATGGATTGTAAATACCTCGCTCTTGCGCAGTAGCTCTTCTCCGTTCTTTATTTCGAACAGGTTCGGTGAAATTAAATGGAAAAACTCGAAACTGAATTTTAACAGAGTCTTGTTGTTGGTTGGTCGCTCCTTTTTTTCGGATTAATATTCCCTCGTCTTCAAGAAGGATGTAATTTGAAGTATCGCTTGTTGCTTGTAAAAACCGGAAACTTCCTTTTACAATGCTGAACGTATCTAAAACAATGGTGTCGCCTTGCAGCAATAAAGTTCTGTTGCGCAAACTACTCGCTGATTGAGCCGAACCTTGTCCGACAAACAGCAGAGTCATCAATAAAATCAGATATATACGCAACACATTTACCCCTTCGGGCGAAGATAGTTCAAATGAATGTTAACGGGAAGTTTCCAATTTTTATATCATCCACCTTCATTTGTTTAAAATGAATTTACAGATTTTCAATTGGCAATTCTCATCTTGATTGTTGTTATTTGTGAAATCAAATTTATCTCAAATGCGAATTGTTACCTATAATGTAAACGGACTTCGTTCGGCTCTTAGCAAAGGACTTCTTGAATGGATGCAGGAAACACAACCCGATATGTTGTGCTTGCAAGAAATTAAAAGTCAAGCCGACCAACTCGATTTGGAACTTTTTCGCAACATTGGGTATGAGCCATATCTTTTCCCTGCTCAGAAAAAGGGCTACAGTGGTGTGGCCATTTTAAGTAAGCACCAACCCGATCGTATCGTCGAAGGAATGGGTATGGAAACATACGATTTTGAAGGCCGCTCAATTCGCTTAGATTTTGGTGATTGGACTTTATTAAGCACCTATTTTCCAAGTGGCTCAAGTGGCGATGAACGTCAAGATTTCAAGATGAAATTTTTGTCCGATTATCAAGATTACATCAACGAGCTTCGAAACGAACGACCGAATTTAATTGTCTGTGGCGATTACAACATTTGTCATAAAGCCATCGATATTCACAATCCACAAAGCAACGCAAACAGTAGTGGTTTTTTACCCGAAGAACGCGATTGGATGGAGAATTTCTTAAACTCCGGATTCGTCGATTCTTTCCGTCATATAAATCAAGACCCGCATCATTATACTTGGTGGAGCTTCCGATCTGGAGCGCGAAGTAAAAATTTGGGCTGGCGAATCGATTATGCGTGTATTTCTGAATCGTTGAGTGAGAAATTAAAACATGCGGTTATTTTGCCAGATGCTATGCACAGCGACCATTGCCCTGTTTTGATAGAGATCGAAATTTAATTTTTCCAACATTCTAAATTAGGAATCCGTTGAGCGAACAAAATCTCTCGTTTTGATAACAATCTAAATTTGTTCCTCCTTTTGTGGCATCGATTTTAATAGCATTCCGTGTGAATGACAGATTCGATAACTCATCCGATTAGATTTTAGGATACTATTTATATTGTATTATTAATCGTTGGACTCGAAAATTATCGCATTATAAAAACGTTAAATGACGATTTCAAATCTGCATCTTTGCATTTGATGGAACGCAAGACCCTTTTTGTTGATGTGATTGTCCCCTTGTCATTACCAAGGCTTTTCACCTATCGGGTTCCCCAAATTTTGGAGCCATTCATCAAATCATTACAACGTGTTATTGTTCCATTTGGAAATAAAAAGCGATACACTGCCATTGTTCATCATGTGCATGAAACGCCACCTCGCGAATACGAAGCGCGTTATCTAGAACAAATTCTCGATGAAGAGCCAAGTATTTCAATCAAACAATTGGAATTCTGGGAATGGATGTCGGAGTATTACCTGTGTCATTTAGGGGAAGTAATGCAAGCGGCCCTACCCGCAGGATTGAAGCTCTCAAGCGAAACTGTCATTCGAGCATTGGATTCTTTAGAGAATATCGATACCTCGCAAGTTTCAGATCGAGAATACTTGATTCTGGAAGCACTCGACAAAGTGAAGGAGTTGAGCATTAAAGACATCGAACACATTGCCGGAATAAAAACCGTTTATCCGATTATTCGGGAAATGATGAAAAAGCGGCTCATTGCAGCCGAAGAAGAATTGCGTAATGTTTTCAGACAACGAACCGAAACTTGGGTTCATTTGCATTCCGATTATCAAAATGAGGATGCACTTCATTTATTACTCAATCAATTAAAACGTGCTCCCAAGCAGCAGGAATTTATTCTTGCATTTTTAAGTCTGAACCCAGGGATAAATCAAAATTTCCCACCAATTAAAAGAAAGGCTCTTCTTCAAAAAACCGATTCAACCGGATCGTCTTTAGCGCAATTACTCAAAAAAGGAGTTTTTGTTTTAGAGGATATTCCTGTAAGTCGACTAATTGGTGAATCTCAATCCGATGCACATTTTCAGTTAAGTGAAGCCCAAAACAGAGCCCTTTCGAGTATTCATGAATCCTTCGCCGAAGGTTGCCCTGCCTTGTTGCATGGTTTCACTGGAAGTGGTAAAACCGAATTGTACATTCGTTTAATTGAAGAACAAATTGAAAAAGGGAAACAGGTCTTGTATATGTTACCTGAAATTGCCCTGACTGCCCAAATTATAAATCGATTGCGAATCCACTTTGGACGAAAAGTGCAGGTGTATCATAGTCGTTTTAGTGAAAATGAGCGTGTTGAGGTTTGGAATGCCGTTTTAACGGCTGATGAAGAATCGGGAATGATTGTTCTTGGTGCGCGATCTTCTGTTTTTCTCCCTTTCAAAGATCTTGGATTGGTAATCGTTGATGAAGAACATGAAACCAGCTTCAAGCAAAACGAACCAGCGCCTCGTTACCATGGTCGCGATGCTGCTATCATGTTGGCTTCCCAATTTAAAGCAGATATCTGCTTGGGTTCTGCAACTCCATCCATCGAAAGTTATTACAATGCGCAGTCTGGAAAATATAAACTGGTGAAATTGCAAGAGCGTTTTGGGGGTTCGGTGCTCCCCGAAATCATCATCAACGACCTCCGTGCCGACACCAAACGTCGTCGAATGAAAGGTGTTTTTTCTCCCGCCTTGATTGATGAGATGGAAGAAAGTCTGAAAAAGAAACGACAGATTATTCTTTTCCAAAATCGCCGCGGTTTTGCGCCTATGATTGAATGTCATAGTTGCAATCATGTTCCGCATTGTGTTCAGTGCGATATTTCGCTTACCTACCACAAAGCCATTCACCAACTGCGATGTCATTACTGTGGGTATAGTATGAATGTGCCTTCGCAATGTGCCGAATGCTCCTCGACCGATTTACGCATGAAGGGTTTTGGAACCGAGAAGATTGAAGAAGAATTATCGGAAATCCTTCCTGATGTTACTTCTGCCCGCATGGATCTCGACACAACCCGATCCAAATATGCGTATCATAAACTCATCGAAGATTTTGAACAACAGCGCATTCAGGTTTTGATTGGAACCCAGATGGTCACCAAAGGACTCGATTTTGATTTGGTCGATTTGGTAGCTGTTTTAAGTGCTGACTCCATGCTAAAC
This sequence comes from Bacteroidia bacterium, assembly GCA_964201695.1. Lineage (GTDB taxonomy): Bacteria > Bacteroidota > Bacteroidia > M30B66 > M30B66 > CALQRR01. Next base: position 5,976 of record CAXNGM010000104.1, read on the forward strand.
TATCCCGATTTCAGAGCATTTGAACGCAGCTTTCAATTATTCTCCCAAGTGGCGGGTAGGGCAGGAAGACGCGAAATTCAAGGCCGGGTAATTATTCAAACTTGGAAACCCGATCATCCTGTGTTGATTCATGTTCAAAATCACGATTATGAAACATTTTATTCCGAAGAAATTGAAGAACGAAAACGATTCTTTTATCCACCATTTTCGCGCATCATTCATATCACATTGAAGCATGAAACCACCGATTTACTGGATCAAGGAGCCGAACAATTAGCCAGTTTCCTCCGACAAACATTTCAATCGCGCATACTCGGACCCGAATATCCTGCGGTTGCTCGAGTGCGCAACTTGTTTCAAAAACGCATTCTCATGAAAATTGAACCGCAGGTTTCTTTAAAGAAAGTAAAAGCAGAACTTCAAAAACAAATCGAATACTTCTTCAAAGAATACCCACTCAAAAACTTCCGGTTGGTCATTGATGTGGATCCGGTAAATTAGGAGAGACATGCCCTGTCAAAAGTTTACAACTTCATCAACCTCGACCTCTATCCCCCAGCCCCTTTCTCCTCGAGGAGAAAGGGGGTTTAATTATGCTGATTTGAGTATTTACAAATCACATGTCGCATTTTATTTGAAATTAAATGTTCAAAAATCCCTAGAAGCAATTCCCCTCTCCCCGGGAAAAAAGTATACATACTTAAGCATCCTCGACCTCTATCCCCCAGCCCCTTTCTCCTTCCAGAAGGGACCACTATGTGGCAGGGAGAAAGGGGAGAAGATTCTGCTAAGAGTAAGCAGATTTAAAGTCCCTCGCCTTGAGGAGAGGGATTTAGGGTGAGGTCACCGCTAAGACTCATCCTGAAAAAAGTTTACATCTAACAACGTGAGGATTTATCCCTAGGATACTTACATTTGGAGCATGAAGAAATTTATTCTCTTTACGCTGCTCTTTTTCTCAATAAAGGTATTTTCGCAGATTCCACATCCAATAAATGGGGTTCAAGACGATCGCCATGTGTGTTATGCATTAACCCAAGTCACTATTCACGTGAATGCCGATGAGGTTATCAAAAATGCCACAATCCTTGTCCAGAATGGAATAATTACGAATGCTGGATCGCAAATCGCAATTCCTCAAGGGGCAGTTATCTTTCCTCAAAATGGAAAGCACTTGTACCCAGCTTTTATCGATTTATGGTCGGGATATGGATTACCATCGCCTGAAGGAAGGAAGAGAAGATATGATGAAAAGACTGAACGTGACGATGCCGGCCCTTTTGCATGGAACATGGCCATACATCCAGAATACGAAGCAGTGAATAGTTTCAGTGTCAATGCTGCTCAAGCTGTTTCTTTAAGAAAAGCAGGATTTGCCACGGTTTTATCGCATACTCAAGATGGCATAATGCGAGGAACGGGAGTGTTGGTTAGTTTGGCTGATAAAATTGAACATAAGGTGATTCTAAA
>CAXNGM010000105.1:0-7431 GCA_964201695.1 Bacteroidia bacterium
TTATCCAACTTGAATTGCGATACCTGTCAAACAATTTTTGCAACGCCAAGCGACACCAGCATCATTACACTTTCCGGTTTAGTAGGTACTTGTTGGGATACTACCGCATTTACTATTTATCCAATACTGCCTATAGTTGCTCAAATTACTGGAGATACCGCAATTTGTGAAGGCCAAAGTTTAACACTTGTTGCGTCGGGTGGTTTGGAATATCAATGGAATACAGGTGATTCAACCTCTACCATTGTTTTAAATCCAACTGCTTCTATGGAAGTTTCGGTGATTGTTAATACCGGCTTGTGTTACGATACAACTTCTTTCGATTTTGATGTGAACCCTATTCCTTTTGTATACACCGGAATAGATACCACTATAATCCTCGGAAGTACTGCTCAAATTCAGGCAAGCTCGAGCAATCAAATCATGTGGGAATTTAATGCAACATTGAGTTGCGACGATTGCCTCTATCCTATTGCAAGTCCTTTAGGAACAACAACCTATTGCGCCACTACAGTGAATGAATTTGGCTGCTATTTAACCGACTGCATCCTAATTACGGTCGACACATTGTGTAAAGATTTGTTTATTCCCAATGTGTTTGCACCAATTGAAGGTGGACATGCCGAAAATGATTGCTTTAAGATGTATGGTACAAATTGTATTGGCACCATGACACTTTCCATTTTTAATCGTTGGGGAGAAAAGGTATTTGTTTCGACAAGTATTGACGATTGTTGGGATGGAACATTCAATGGTAAAGCGTTGAATACGGGAGTGTATATTTATTATTTAACTGCCGAACTTATTACCGGAGAAACTTTGAATAAACAAGGAAATCTAACGCTACTCAGATGATGCAAAGCACTACTTTTATTTATATTAGGACATCCTTTGCAAGTTTACTTGTTGCTATTGCATTTTTGTATTCAACGAGCACAAAACTTATAGGCCAGGATATTCATTTTTCTCAATTTTACTTATCGCCATTAGTTCAAAACCCAGCATTGGCTGGAGCTGAGAACAGCTTGGAAAGCACGATAAATTACCGAACACAATGGAAAAGTGTTACGGTTCCTTATAAAACTTATGCAGCCGGAATTCATGGTCGTTTTGTTAAACGGAAATCACAAAAAAACTTTTTTGCTGCAGGAGCCAATCTATTTTATGATGAAGCTGGAGATGGGAGTTTAAAAACAACTTCGATTAATGTTTCCATAGCGTATCACATTCGTTTGGACCGCACAAACAAATTGGGATTAGGCTTTATGTCTGGTTACGGGCAACGCCGAATTGATATGGGGAATTTTGAATGGGGAAGTCAATACAACAATGGGTATAACACCAGCTTACCAACTGGAGAAGTGCTTACAAGCCCGACCTTTTCGTATTTAGATTTTGCAAGTGGTTTGGTTTGGTCGTTCGATAATAATGCAGGACGAACACGTGTAGAAGGAAATAACTTTTTGCGAGGTAGCATGGGTATTTCAGTCTTTCATTTTAACCAGCCTGCATATTCCTTCGACAATACGGGCGATAAATTGCTTACGAAATATGTTGCTCATGGAAATTGTCTAATAAGTCTTCGCGGATCTTACTTCGCATTAAATCCTGGTTTCTTTTATTACAAGCAGGGACCTAATCAGCAATTGTTTATTGGAACGATGCTTCGTTATGATGTAACACAAGCATCAAAATACACTGGCAATTTAAAAGGAGCTGGGGCTTATTTAGGAGTTTATTTAAGAGCCAAAGATGCCCTAGTTATAAGCAGTATGTTTGAGTTATCGGATTTTACTATTGGTTTAAGTTATGATGCAAACCTCTCTAATTTAAGACCCGCATCAAGTGGAAGAGGCGGTTTTGAACTTTCCATTAAATATACTGGCGCTTCTAATTTCTTTGGCAGGACGGTTCAAACTCGGTAATATTTTAGAATAATTGCTTTGGAATATAATTGTTGATTGCCATGTAATAAGCGGTTTTGGAGGAAATCATTAGTTTTATTAATAACTAACCAGAGTAAATTCTAACCTTTATTGACAATAATGTTTGGATAGATTGATGTGGAATTTATCATTTTAATGGATGACAAATCAATTGATATTAAGATTCAGACTCTCATGTTTAATTGTTCTAAAGAAACATTCGATAAATGGAGAAACATTTGGAATTAATTAACAGTTAAATGAGTCAGGTATTAAATTATTGATTACCAAATGATTAATTTAAAGGGAAATATAAAAAACTAGGATTAAAACAAACATCTATTTACTCAATACTTTATGTATTTCAGATGCAGTAGACAAAATTAAAAATTGGAAGTGGAGCTATGATTATTAATGAATATTATTCGCATTTTAGAATTTCTTTTTTAAAAGCTTCCTCAAATTTTAGTCTATCAACATCAGATGAATACTTTTTCTTAAATTCTTTTCCAATAGAATCCATTTCAGTTGCCAATTTCATCATCTCATCCACAACAGATTCATCGCCCGCTTTCTTTTTTTTTGATAGCTCATCAAATTTACATATATATTCTGCAAACATTTCATAATCACTTTCAATTTCACTACCACCACAACTTGTCAAGGAAATAGAAGTAAAAAGAACTACTCCGAAAATTGTAAATATTTTTTTCATTTTGCTTATAATTAAGTTATTTCTAGTTTTGATTTTTGGCAATAAACTGTTCATTTAAATTTTCAATTTTCCAATTTTGATGCTAATATAACAATTTACTACAAAACAAATAAAAAAGAAATCTAGGCATTAATTGTCAATGCTTTTAATAATTAATCGAATAAATTTCCAATTAAATAAAACTCAACTTTATGGGTTTGAAGCATAGAAAATATATGCAAGAATAATTGATACAGTAAAACCAATAAAATCAGCAATTAAACCTGCTGAAACAGCATAGCGAGAATTCTTTATTCCTACCGATCCAAAATAAACAGCTAAAATGTAAAAAGTAGTGTCACAACATCCTTGAAAGGTGCTCGCAAGCTTTCCTACAAATGAATCTACGCCATGGGTATTGAATACTTCAAGCATCATAGCTCGGGCACCAGGGCCGCTGAAAGGCTTCATGAAAGCAACAGGAAGTGCTTCTATAAATGAAAGAGTTGTAACACCAATGCTAATTAAAATAAAACGAATAAAATCAAAAAAAGCAGTCATTGCACCAGATGAACGAAAAATTGAAACTGCGGCTAAAATTGCAATTACAAAAGGTAGGATATTAATTGCAACAGAAAAGCCTTCTTTCGCACCATCAATAAATGCTTCGTAAACATTTACTTTCTTTAAAGAAGCTAATGAAACAAACCAAATAATTAATGAAATTAAAATGAAATTTCCACCAATATCAGAAATCATTTGAATGTGTTCAGGATGCTTAATGCAATAAAAAAGAAGACCCGCTACTAATACGATTAATGTTCCGAGATAGGCTACAATTGTTTTTTGAAATAAATTAATTTTTTGACGAATTGAAACATAAATCAAAGCACCCATTGTAGAACAAAAAGTAGCAATAAGCATTGGAAGAAAAACCGCAGTAGGATCTTTACTCATTGCACCACTTCTATATGCCAAAATACTTATAGGAATAATAGTAAGTCCAGAAGCATTTAGAACTAGAAACATAATTTGGGCATTGCTTGCTGTTTCCTTATTGGGATTCAAGTCCTGCAAATGTTGCATAGCTTTTAAGCCAAGTGGAGTTGCTGCATTATCCAAACCTAACATGTTTGCGCTATAATTCATCATAATAGCACCAGTTGCTGGATGACCTTTAGGGATTTCAGGAAATATCTTTGAAAAAAAAGGACCCATAAGTCGTGACAAAATTTCAACGACGCCACCTTTTTCACCAATATTCATTATGCCCATCCAAAAAACAAGGGCTCCCACCAATCCCAAAATTAAATCGAATGCATTCTTTAATGATTCGAATAATTCTTTAACTATGTTTTTGAATATTAAAAAATCAGCAAAAAAAATAAATTTTCCTAATGCAGTAATAAAACCAATTATGATGAGTGATATCCAAATTCTATTTAATAACATTTCTAAATTATTCTGGTTAAATTAATTACTAAGGCATTTATTATCAATACCATTCACATAATCTTCAATCGATTTTACTTTAGGAGCCAAGTTAGAGCCTTTAAAACCTTTGATATCTGAATACTTTATCAATTTATTAAAATCATCTAAATTCTTTGAAGCTACTGGCAAATATGACCAATGCCATTTTTCCATTTCATAGCCAGTACGTTTAGCGTTTTTCTTACTAGTGTATACTTGACAAAAACCAAACTTAGATGCATTTTCACAAAGCCAATTATATTCCTTTAATCCCTTTCCACTTTCAAAATAACTATTTTCCAAGCTGTTTATATCCACATCAGTTCCCCAATGATGACGAGATGTAGATGGCATTGAACTGTAAGTCAAAATAGTTTTCATTGTCTCGATGCTATCTTTTTTTGGAATATTCTTCTCCCATTTTCTATTCCAAATACCAGTCTGCTCTTTAAAATTTCTTGTTCCTGAAATTACTTTTAAACTAATACCTGATTTTTCAGCAAGTTTACACATTTCAACAAATTTTAAATAAGCTTCTTTTTGCATATAGCTGGGCCTTGTGCAATAATTATTATTAACCAATACAAAATCGGCATCTTTAGTATAATCAAACCTACCAGTGAGTTTATTCTTTATCGAACTAATACTATCTGAGTTTTCTAAATTATCAATATCTAAATTATCATTTTGTTTATTTTTATTCATTTCTTGATTGGGCTTATCAATAGGAGTAGCGCCCGAAGAGCATGAATAAATAGACAGAACGGATAGCAAAAAAAAGAGATTCAGTGATATTAATTTTAACAATTTTGTTGTTATTAAATTATTGTATTTAAAAACCATCATTTAAATTATATTTTCGAGATTATTATAAAAAAGACAATCAACCCAAGATTAATGCAAAGAAAAAATACAGATGAAAAAACTACAGATCTGTTATTAATTTAATTTTACACTTAAGCCAATGTTCAATGTTAACAGAACGGTTCTGATTGTTAATGCTGCATTTAATTTTCGAAAGTAATTAATTTAGAGCTACAAATGATGATTTATGGTTTTTGTTTTCAACTGTGCTTTATTAATAACCCTCTATCGAACAATACCAATATCGTAAATAATTGGTATTGTCAATTTCAAAAAGTACAATCTGAAAATACGCTACTATAAACTGGAATATATCATTGATAAGCATAATGGAATTTTGATCATAAATAAACTCCCTTGATTCCAATATTTATTTTTCTTTTCATCATGTTAATTCAATTCAATGAATTAAGTTGTTTTTCAACAATTCTTTAATTTAAAATATTTTCTTATTTTTACATTCTAAATATTTCAATTTATGCTATCAAAGAAATTAAATTTTTCATACAAGTTACTTCCATTTATTTTTTCTGTTTTAATTTTTTCCTCTTGCAATTCATTGTTTAAAGGGGACGATTCCAAAACTGAAAAAGACAGTACTGACTCAGGCAAAACCGGTAATTTACCCGCAGACAACGAGCTCGCTTTTCTAATTGGCCAACAATGGGTTGGTGATTTCGGAGAAAATTCAATTGCTATTCAAATCAAACAAGTAGAACCTGCAGAAAATGGGCTATATAATGTTTCTGGTTTCAATACGGTTTTAAATAATAAAAGACCAGTTGAAGGCACTTTAAAACAAGACGGTGATAAAGTAAAATTTACTTTAAATGAACCTGGTGATCATAAGTTTGATGGTGTTTTTAGTGGTATAATTTTCCCTTCAGATGGCTTAGCTATGCGAGGGTCTTGGACTGCAAACAAAGGAGGGCGCACAATTGGATTTTCATTAGAAAACAATAATTCTAGTTTTGTTTCAACCAGAAAGAAAGAGGAAATTATTGAAGAAGCTCAAAAGTCAGCAAAATTTTACCCTACGGCTGAATGTGTTGTTGTGTCTAAACGCTCCTACTTTTTCTCAGTTCCAGATTATGCTTACAAATTGAAATCATATTTAGTTGAAGGCGATCGGATATCTGTAGAAAAAATACAACGAAACTTTCTATTTATTTCATATTACAATGAATATAGTGCCCAAACAACAAGTGGTTGGATAGATTGTAATGATGTTGAAATTTTCAATTAGCCGACTTACTAATTGAAAATGTTTTTAAACAAGACTCTGTTTTGACGAGTAATTAAAAATCAAACTATCATTAATGATTTTGCTAGTAGAGGCAATTAATTTCCATGAAATTATTGCCTCTATTATTTTGGTACTTATTGGGTTTGTATCTTTTAATAGTTTAAAATGTTTTTCCGGATTAATGGCTATTATAGAGTTCTCCTTTGGGGAATATCGCTCTTGGTGCTGGATATCTGGAACTTATTCCAACCCACCAAACATCTGTTCCAAAAGCACCACTTTCTTCAATATACCACTTTCCATTACTTTTTTTGAATAGAGAAGTCACCAAACAACAATCATGTGATTCTTCAGAATTAAATACAATCTCCCTTCCATCTTTTCTTTGAGCAGTCCCTTCAAACCATGCATAGTTTTGGCTTACTTTGAAATGGTTCACAACAAAAATAAATTCTTGCTTATAATCCTCATACAATTCAGCACGTAAAATATCAAGCATCATCGTTCTATCCTTAATATTTGATTCATTCTTTATTTTGAAGTCTCGAACATCTTGAGAATAAATTATTGGACAAACCAACATAAGCATCATTGAGATTATTATTTTTTCATTTTCCTAGTGGTTTATAATTGGGTGCAAAAAATCTAAATCAGTTGTCAATAGTTTAAACAGTATGAGTTCAGAAACGTTTGTTCTTTTACTGCAAAACGTATAATTAATCCCTAAGGCAGCGCACGGAGAAACCTCTACTTTTTTCGCTGTTGTGCTGGTAGGAAGTTTCAGAATCATAATTTAGGGTGCGATCCCACGCACTGTCACTTTCGTTAACATACTCAGAGGAACTCCACCAATGCCCGTAGTCTCCAATATGGGTGAACGTTCCATCATAGCTGCGATTGCCGCCTGGCAAACCCTTAAAACCACTGCTATTATTGCCATTTACACCATACTTCCAACCATTTGCACTTTTCATTTTTTTCCCAGCGTTAACATATCCTAAATAGTCGGTTAGCGTTGTCCATTCATCATCGGATGGAACATGAAAACCAGCAGGTGCTAAACCCCGAGGATCGTTGACCGCATACCAATTATAGAGTTTACCATACTTAACTCCATTAGCTGGTTTGTTCTCATAATAACACCAAGCAGGCAGACCATTATTGGCAGCTACTTGCCATTCCTCAATCGTTTTTGCCTCAATTATTGGGTCGCCATTTTGGAACCTAGC
>CAXNGM010000106.1:0-7423 GCA_964201695.1 Bacteroidia bacterium
CAATGAAATAAGTAATCTAACCCAATATGGTTATTTGTATGATTGGTCAACAGCATGTAATGTTTGTCCATCAGGCTGGAAATTACCAACAGATGCAGAATGGACAACGCTTACCAACTATCTCGGAGGAGAGGAAATTGCTGGAAAAAAGATGAAAAGTACATCAGGTTGGTATCAAAATGGAAACGGCAGCAACGACAGCGGTTTTTTAGGTCTCTCGGGTGGCGGTCGCAATCAAGATGGTGTTTTCTTTTATGAAGGCAGCAACGGCTATTGGTGGAGTTCCTCGGGGTCGGGACCTGACACCGCCTTTCGCCGCGGCTTGAGTTATAGCGGTGGCGATGCGACCAGGGAATTTAGAAATAAGCAATTTGCCTTTTCTGTTCGTTGCCTCAGATTAAATTATTTGCCCCGATAGCTATTGGGATGATAAAACCTCATAGGCAGATTTTATTCAGAAAAGTATCACGTAATAGCGATTTAAGGGCTTACAAATTAACGTATGATTTGCTTTGGGCACTATTTCGTTTTACAAGGAATTTGGTTAGGAGTATTAATTTACGACTAGAATTCTCAGAATTCATCCGGAGAACCAACGAAGAAATTCATTTCCTGTAGGTGTTAGTTTTTATACGTTAGAAGCTTCTAATGGGGGTAAGAATAACGGCTATATTCAATTCGTTCGTTGAGTCTTATTTAAAAAGCGCCTCCAAAACTAAACCCTAGATAAGGGAAAAAGGGGAATTCGGTATTGGGGTCTGGATTTAAAAAGGGAGTGAAAGCGAATCGAAATAAAAAGCCTTCTCTACTTTCAAATCGGTATCCTACTATTGGGTTTGCATAAATGGATGTGTTTTCATATCCGTCTAACAAACCAATGCTGTATACGCGTAAAGCATTAACACCAATTTCAAATTTACTTTGCCCTTTACCTAAACATGCGTTGAAACCTAAAATGGGCAATGCATTAATTAAAATTGCAGTACCAATACCTATTCGAGCATTTATAGAAACTACATCGTCATGCCAAACACACCGCTCGTAGTTTGCAGAAATGCCAAATCCTGACCCCAGAAGTTCACCATAGATTTTGTTTTGATGGTTTTTAGCAACAGGTTTTTCACTTTTGTAATAATACCGAATGGTATCGTTTTGGCCTTGAGTAATTGAAATGGTCCCACAAAAAAATACGAGTGAAGTAAGAATGTAACGTGTTTTCATGGGATGTTTTTTAGTTAATATTTATCAAACCTGAATCACACCCACATTATAGCGTTTTTCAATAGGAGCATGATTCGCTGCTTCAATCCCCATCGAAATAGCCTTACGTGTATCCATCGGATCAATAATCGCATCTACAACCAAACGTGCAGCGCTGTAGTAGATTGATGTAGTTTTTTCGTAATGATTGAAGATCTTGTCGTAAATGGCTTTTTCATCGACTTCAGTAATCACTTTTCCTTTTGCTTTCAAGGAGCTTACTTCAATTTGAAGTAAAACTTTTGCTGCTTGAGCACCGCCCATCACAGCAATTTTAGCACTTGGCCAAGCCAACATCAAACGTGGATCGTATGCTTTTCCGCACATGGCGTAATTGCCGGCGCCGTAACTGTTTCCAATAACTACCGTGAATTTTGGAACAACGCTGTTCGCCATGGCATTCACCATTTTAGCGCCGTCTTTTATAATTCCACCGTGTTCCGAACGTGAGCCCACCATAAAACCGGTTACATCTTGAAGAAACACCAAAGGAATTTTTTTCTGGTTACAATTCATGATAAAACGAGCTGCTTTATCGGCTGAGTCGCTATAAATAACGCCACCCAACTGCATTTCACCTTTCTTGCTTTTTACCACTTTGCGTTGATTGGCAACAATACCAACGGCCCAACCCTCAATGCGCGCTAATCCACACACAATGGTTTGCCCAAAGTTCTCTTTGTATTCTTCGAATTCCGAATTGTCAACGATGCGATGAATGATTTCGCGCATCTCATAAGGTTTCTCACGCGAGTCAGGTAAAATTCCGTAAATCTCGTTAGGGTCTTTTGCGGGTGCTTCTGCTTTTGCACGATCAAATCCTGCTTTTTCTGGAGCGCCCACTTTATCCATGATATTGCGAATGCGTGTCAGACAATCTTCGTCGTTTTCGCATTTGTAATCGGTAACACCACTTATTTCGCAATGTGTAGTCGCACCTCCTAAAGTTTCATTGTCTATATCTTCGCCTATCGCTGCTTTTACTAAATATGAGCCTGCCAAGAAAATAGTTCCTGTTTCTTTAACAATCATGGCTTCATCACTCATAATGGGCAAATAAGCACCACCGGCAACACAACTTCCCATCACCGCAGAAATCTGCAAAATTCCCATCGAAGACATAACTGCATTGTTCCGAAATATGCGACCGAAGTGTTCTTTATCAGGGAAAATTTCGTCCTGCATAGGCAAATAAACACCTGCGCTATCGACCAAGTAAATGATTGGCAAACGATTTTCAATGGAGATTTCCTGGGCACGAAGATTCTTTTTTGCTGTAATTGGAAACCAAGCTCCTGCTTTTACAGTGGCATCATTAGCAACCACAATACACTGACGCCCTTTCACATAACCGATAACCACTACAACACCGCCACTTGGACAACCACCGTGTTCTTCGTACATGCCATCGCCCACAAATGCACCAATTTCTTGTTGAGGTGCATCTTTGTCTAATAGGAAAGAAATGCGCTCACGGGCAGTCATTTTGCCTTTTTCGTGTTCTTTGTCGATGCGCTTTTGCCCACCACCTTGCATCACTTTTTCTAACTTCTGCCGCATCGACGAAAGCAGCAACTTCATGGTATCTTCGTTTCGGTTTGCTTCAATCGTGTTGCTCATGATATAGATGATGTTTTGAAATTAATCCTGGATTATAGATCCCATCGCAGAGAATTTATCAATGCGCATTTCGATTCGTTTTTCAGGTTTTATTTTATTGAGCTTAGTCAAATGTTTATTGATTTCTGTCTTCACGTTCGTAAAAACCTCGTGGAAGTTTGTATGAGCGCCGCCGGTTGGCTCTGGAATAATGCCGTCAATCAATTTGTTTTTCAGCATGTCTTGCGCAGTTAGCTTAAGCGCTGTAGCCGCACGTTCTTTAAATTCCCAACTTCTCCACAAAATAGACGAGCAGCTTTCGGGTGAAATAACCGAATACCATGTGTTTTCGAGCATAAGCACTTTATCTCCAATGCCAATTCCCAAAGCACCACCAGATGCTCCTTCGCCAATAATGATGCAGATTACAGGAACGCGCAGTTTGGTCATTTCGTAAAGATTACGGGCAATCGCTTCTCCTTGTCCACGTTCTTCGGCTTCCAAACCAGGATATGCTCCAGGTGTATCAATAAACGTAACAACTGGAATGTCGAACTTCTCTGCAAGCTTCATCAGACGGAGAGCTTTTCTATATCCCTCGGGATTGGGCATTCCAAATTTTCTGAATTGGCGCATTTTGGTATTAACTCCTTTTTGCTGCCCAATAAACATCACCGATTTTCCATCCATACAACCTAAACCACCCACCATGGCTTTATCATCACCAACGGTTCTGTCGCCATGCATCTCGGTAAAATTACCATCCGTCATGAAGTTGATGTATGCCAATGTATAGGGTCTTTCAGGATGCCGCGAAACTTGAACGCGTTGCCAAGGAGTTAATTCACTGTATATTGATTTGCGTGTGGAATCAATTTTGGACTCAAGCTCTTTGATGGCTTTGGTCATATCAATTTTACTCGATTCGGCCAACGAACGTGCTTGTTCGAGCTGGTCAAAAAGTTCTGCTATAGGTTGTTCAAAATCTAGAAACGTCATAATAAATCCGAATTCAGGGTGCGCAAGTTACACATTCGAATCAATAACGTATTTTCGAATGCCCTAAAAATTTGCTCTTGTTTATCTTAAGTGCCTGATAATGTTTATTCAAATCTGAAATGATTGTATTTCCGCCCTGCAAAATAAATCTAGGATTGTACGTAACTGCCAAACGTGAGGATGGATTTCACGCTATTTCGAGTGTGTTTTACCCAATTGACTTATGTGATGCATTGGAAATAATTCAAGATTCGGCTGAAGATGGAACGTTTGTTTTTTCTTCAAGTGGATTGGAAATTCCTGGAAGTACGGATAGTAATTTGGTTGTGAAAGCATATAAAATGCTCGATGCTCTTTATGGTTTACCTGCAGTGAAAATTCACTTGCATAAAGTTATCCCGATGGGTGCAGGTTTGGGTGGTGGTTCATCCGATGGTGCTTGGGCTTTGCGTTTATTAAACGAGCTATTTCAATTGCAAATTCCTCAAGATGAACTACAAAATTTAGCTGCAAATCTGGGTTCCGACTGCCCGTTTTTTGTTTTCGATGAGCCATGCGCGGTGAGTGGAAGGGGAGAGGTGCTAAGTCCTTTTTCTTTGCCTTTGGATGGGTATTCAATCTGCTTAGTAAATCCGGGAATTCACATCTCTACGGCTCAAGCTTTTCAGTCGGTGAAAATCGAAGCTGCTCCCGAAAATTGGATGGATGAATTGCAACTTTCTCCCGAAAATTGGACGTTCCAGAATGCATTTGAATTCGGAATAGAAGCAATGCATCCCGAAATAAATCGAATTAAACAGATGCTAAATGATGAAGGTGCCTTGTTTACTTCAATGACTGGAACGGGTTCTACCGTTTTTGGAATCTTCAAAGAGAAACCAAGCATGGAAGGGAAATTTCCGGGCTACTTTTCGAAAGTAATTGAATCCTCATAGAATTTTCTTGATCACACCATTTCCGGTTTTTTCTTCCGAAATAATTTCTCCTTGTCCTTTGTAATAGATGTTTCCATCGCCTCGTAATCGAAATGTAAATGTTTGATTGCCCAAAACTCTACAATCGGCCGAACTTCTATTTTCGACATACACATTTTGCGCCTGCAAATCGGTGTAATCGCCAAATGCTAATGAAGACATATACACTGTTAACTGCTCCGTTTTTCCATGAATGACGGCATCTCCAGCTCCAGTGTGTTGAATAATATTGGTTAACTGATTATCGACCATTAAGTCAATATTGCCTGATGCATCGCGATATTCAACAACCAATTTGGGAAATTTCAAGGTGTCTTTGTTGGTAATATTACTCGCCCCCCACATCACAATATGTTGAAGATTGTTGGTGTGGACTTCAATGTTCACGGGAATCTTATAGCTTCTTACCCAATTGCATTTGTTGTTGTTTCGCAAGGTAAGTTCCCCGTTTTTTATCTCGGTTTCTATCATATCCAGCAAATGCTCACCTGCTTCCACAACTGCGAAATTCACACTATCCTGAACGAGAACAATATTTAAGCGACGATCAACATAGATGCTATCGAAATCACCGAGTATGCGTGTTTCCTTTTTTACTATTCCGGTTCCTTTAAAGCAATCACCCATGTTTTCCTTCTTGCAAGAAATTAACACGATGCTAAAAATCGAAAGTAGGAGTAACTGTTTCATCGGAAGAAATAACCAATTCCAAATTCGGCAAAATCGGCTTTCGCAAAATGGGTTTTCAAACAAATTTGAAATGTTAAATTATGGGGCAAATGATAACGCATGCCAATACGTTGGTAAAAAATAGGATCTTGTTTGTATGCGTCAATCACATAAAATCCTTGTTGGATTGGGAAAGTAACTTTTCCAACATGCAATTCATAATCGGCTGTTAGTCCTATTCGAACAGGTACATCAAGCGATTTTCCTTGTTGGCGGAATTCCTCTTTCAAAGATGCATCATACATAAAATCGATCCCTGCTCCGTAAGAACTTTTGGGGCTAAATCGTTTCAATGCATTTGCAGACAGTGTCATCGCTGCAAATTTTTTACGATTCACCGGTTCAGTTTCTTTGACAAAACCTCCCAACGAAGCGATGTATTTCCAACGTTTATTCAAAACCGGGAATGAATTATTATTTACCCCCGTAATTCCTCCAACATTTATGCTGAGTCCAACGTTTGCGCCCACCACATTAATTCCGGCATTGGGAATCTTGAATTTACCATTCGAAAAATGGGTTAATGATATTCCAGTTAGTAGTTCAGCCCCCGGAAAAATCTTCCAATGATATTGAAGCATTAAGTTAAACGCAGCATTGAAATGGGAGCTGATAACGGTATTCTTTCTGTTATCATCCAAATTGAAGGTCTTGCTGGCATAACCAATGCCCGATGCTAAACGAAAATGTAGTTCGCTGTATTTCCTTTTTGGGATGATGGGGAAGCTGATATAGGGCATTACGCAAATGCCCGAACCCAAAAATGAATTGTTGAAATTGATGTATTGAATAACGATTCCAGAATGTGGAAATCTGTAAAACTTTTCCCATTCGCGTTTGCCTGTAGAGTTATGTCTGTAAAAAAGCTCGAACGCTGGAATATGTCCAGTTACCAGCTGATCCATGTCTTTTTTATGCTGATAAATAAAGCCGTATTGGAAACGGAATCCGAAAGCTGCTGGAGCAACGGATATTTGTGCCTCTAACCGAATAACAAAAATGAAAAGAATGCAAATCGTTAAGATTGCTTTCATGTACTTTTGCAATGGGAGTTTCTGCATCATGAACTGCAAATGTAAAATAAATATCGGGGCTTAAAATATGTCAACTACGGAAGAAAAAGAACAAGCTTTTACACGACTAATAACCATCTTAGACGAGTTGAGAGAAAAATGTCCTTGGGATATGAAGCAAACATTCGAAAGTTTGCGGCATTTAACCATCGAAGAAACCTACGAATTGTCGGATGCCATTTTAAATGGTGACATGACCGAAATCTCGAAGGAATTAGGCGATGTTTTGCTGCATATTGTTTTTTATGCGCGAATCGGTTCGGAATCAAACACGTTCGATATTGCTTCGGTGATGAACCAACTTTGCGACAAACTCGTACGTCGTCATCCGCATATTTATGGAGATGTAAAAGTAGATGGAGTGAAAGATGTTTTACAAAACTGGGAGAAAATCAAGCTTGCAGAAGGAAATCGTTCGGTCTTGAGCGGGGTTCCGGTTTCGCTTCCTGCCATGATTAAAGCAACTCGCATTCAAGAAAAGGCGCGCGGTGTGGGTTTCGATTGGGACGAAGAAAGTCAGGTCTGGGATAAAGTGCAAGAAGAACTTCAAGAATTTAAAGTAGAAGCTGAAAAAGGCGATGCACAAGCAACTGAAGAGGAATTTGGGGATCTATTGTTTTCCTTAATCAATTATGCGCGTTTCAAAAACATCAATCCAGAGGATGCCTTAGAAAAAACGAATCGGAAATTTATCAAGCGTTTTCAATACCTCGAACAAGCTGCCGAAAAAGCAAATCGTAAACTCGACGAAATGACGCTTGAAGAAATGGATGTTTATTGGAACGAAGC
>CAXNGM010000107.1:0-7346 GCA_964201695.1 Bacteroidia bacterium
GCCGCTTCTGAATTTTACAATGCTGAAGAAGGAATGTACCATTTCAAGAAATCAACAGGCGATAAATTAACCTCTTCTCAGATGGTTGATTATTGGGCCGATTGGGCAAAAAGATACCCGATTTTATCCATAGAAGATGGCTTAGGTGAAGATGATTGGGATGGATGGAAACTATTAACAGAAAAAACGGGCGACAAAATTCAATTGGTTGGTGATGACCTATTTGTAACCAATGTTGATCGTCTAAAACAAGGAATTGATAAAAAAATTGCCAATTCCATTCTGGTGAAAGTAAATCAGATTGGAACATTAACGGAAACCATCAATGCCGTCCAAATGGCGATGAATAACAAATATACAGCAGTAATGAGTCATCGTTCGGGCGAAACTGAAGATACAACCATTGCCGATTTAGCAGTAGCGCTTCGTTGCGGACAAATAAAAACCGGTTCAGCATCAAGATCTGATAGGATTGCGAAATACAACCAATTACTTCGTATTGAAGAAATGTTAGGGGAGTCTGGAAGATATCAGGGAATGGATGTTTTGAGATTTAAATAATGAATATGAATTTAATTAAAGCCTTTCGCTTTTCACAAATAGGATTTATTGTTTTGGTTTTGGGTTTATGTTTAATTCCATTTGGATTACTTTCGTTTTATGCCCAACCTCAATATGATGACTTTTCTCTTGGTTTAGTTTTACTAAAATACAACATCTTTGAAGCTCAATATGTTTGGTATAATTCATGGACAGGCAGGTATACTGCCCATGCATTGTTTAGTGTTTTCCATCCAATAGCATATCAAAATATAACGATGATTGGATTAATATCAATAATAATTCAAATCGCTTTTTCATCATCACTCTATTTTGGAATTCGGAAAATCCTTCCCAGAGACACTGATATTATTCAATCGCTTTGTTTGTTTTGTTGCATTCTACTCTGTTATTTTTGGCAACTTCCTTCCCCATCTGAAGCATTCTTTTGGATTCCTTCATCATTTTGCTACCAATTAGGGATTATACTTTGCGTTATCTTTTTTAGTAATCTCTGGAGTGTTAAAGAAATTTATAATCGAAAGAAAAGAATTGTTTTAATTTCTTGTGCGGTATTAATTCCAGGAACATCTGAAATTGCTTCGCTTCTTCTGTTATCAGGGCTTTTTTCAACAATTGCATTTTTCTTTTTTGACAAAAGAAAAATATCCAGGGAAACATGGGTAATACTTGGGATAGTGATTGGATGTGCTTTATTTTCTTTTCTTTCACCTGGTAATGCAAAACGCACAAATGTAATCCATGCTATTGCTGGATCAAATCCTGGAAATATTCAATTCACACTATCGAGTGTTATAATAATTATAAAAGGACAAATACTTCAACTATTATTGAAAAGCCCCCTTCTACCAATTAGTTTAATATTCTTGCTAATTATTTCATCTATTAAATGGGATCGTATTGTAAATTTTAAAAAATTATATTTATTTCTATATGTTGTTGTTTGGATAGGGACTTATTTCATATTACACGTGCCGTTTATATATAAGGCAGGAATATTACATATGCCAGGTAGAATTTTAAATATCACGCAGTTTTTATTTGTTGTAGGTTGGTTTGGTTTTCTCATTCTCATAGTTAGGTATTACAATGTACTCATTTCAAACTCCCAAGTCTTTAATTTAATTTCATACAGTATTATTAGTCTATATTTAGTTTCTCAGTTGTTGCTCCCAAACAAAATTCAATCAGCAACTTTCGATTTTGTCTCAGGGAATGCGAAACAATACAAACTACAAATGGAAAATAGATTCGAACTCTTTGAACGAAGTAAAGGGAAAGATGTTTTGGTCACGCCAATAGAAAATATTCCTTACACAATATTTATTGCAGAATTAACATCTGATTCATCAAACTCAATAAATAGAGTTTCAGAAATCTATTTTAAATTAAATTCGGTCCGAATAGATTCGAGTTCTTATAAAGAATAGTTTCATCTTAAAAATTGAATATCATGTTTTATAACATTATATTTTATTAAAAGGGCAACCCAATCTTTAAATTTGCAATAGAATTCTTAATTAAACTTATCCAATCCATACTTTTAAAATCTACAATTAAATTACAGTAAATCTATTTTGTAACTAGTTGACAGTGTCTCTAAAAAAGAATTTTTATTAACTATTAGATTCATGTATAAAATTGGATTAAATTTCATTTTGTAATAGAGCCTTTTAAAAATAATAACGCTAAAACTGTTATTGACTAAATAGTGGATTTCTGATTCCCATTATTGTTTTACTTAATAACTATTCATGAATCTCTTAGTCAAAATAAAAAAATGAATGCAACTCACAAAATAGGAATTGTTGTTCCATGTTATAATGAAGCTAATCGTATTGAGTTGCATTTTTTTGAACAATTTGTTCTACAAAACAACAATTGTGTATTTTGTTTTGTAAATGATGGCAGTAGTGATGAAACTTTAGAAATACTAGAAAAATTTACAAGAAATAATTCTTCCAATTTTCTATTAATTAATAATAAAATAAATATTGGGAAGGCAGAAACTGTTCGAAAAGGAGTGCTTTTATTAAATTCAAAAAATCAATTCGACGTAATTGGATTTATTGATGCCGATTTAGCAACGCCTCTTTCGGAAATTATTCCCCTAATTAAGATTTTCGAACAAGAGAATGAGAAACTTGTTGTATTTGGGGCAAGAATAATACATTTAGGAAGTCAGATAAATAGAAAATTCCATAGGTTTATTTTAGGTAGAATTTTTGCGTCTATTGTAGGTTGGTGGATTTTAAAATCGCCTATTTACGATACACAGTGCGGATTTAAATTCTTTAAATCAACTGTAATCGATAAAATATTTTCGGAACCCTTTAAATCAAAATGGTTTTTTGATGTAGAATTATTTTGTAGGTTAATTCAAAAATATCCAAATGAAGATATTAATTTATTAGCACAAGAAGTTTTTGTAAGAAAATGGATTGATGTTAAAGGTTCAAAAATAAAATTGCTGGATTATTTCAAGGTTCCATTTGAATTAATTAAAATAAAATACTACTACAAATTAAAGTAATGTTATTAAAAGCAATTTCTTTTATTTCTTTTAAATTGCATATAGATCTTCACAGCTTTAATAAAATATCTTATTACGGGTCATTAAACATAATCTAAATTCCGGTCTAATAGACAAAATGGTTGTTTTTTATTAGGCATTTTTTTCAAGTGGACAAAATGGTTGCTAAATTTTAATCATAAATTATCCTCTTAATTCTCATTGTTTTAATTTTAAAGAATCAAGTCAAACGGACATAGGCCCTGCTGGAGAGCAACCTATTAGGGATACACTTGATGGCTGACGAAAATGTCGGAAAAAGAGGGATTCAATTGAGTCCCTCTTTGGATATTTTCAGAAGCCTTTATGCCTTTAAAAACTCATCAATAAACTTCATTTTTCTTTTTTTTGATAGACCGTTGTGGTTTCTAAGCTTAGTTTTTAAATCTGAAAAATGCCCATCAATTGCGTTAGTTGTATTGGGTATTTTAAGTTCTATATTATCATACCATGTAAACAACCATTTTATGTTCGTTTTTAAGCTTCTATAAGCACTTCTTAGTCTTTTATGGGTGTAATGCGATTTGCCAGTTCCTGGATTAATTGATCTTTCATTTATGAACTTTTCCCACTTTAAATACCAATCTTTTAATCCACCTTCAAAAGACTCTTTATCCGTGATTTTCATCATGCTAACAAGTTCTTTTAACTCAATGGATGATATGGTCAGGTTTTTAGTGATATATCTTCTATTAATAGCAACCTGATGAAATTGACACATTTGAACAGGCGTTTTATCAAATGATTGCAACAAGCCTCTACGACCATCACAAACGATTGCTAAAACATTAAATCCTTTTAATTTCAACTCGTTTATGCCCTTAATATATAAAGCATTTGTTTCAGACCTCACGTAATATTTTAGCAAATTTTCTTTCGTGTAAGAATCTTTAAAAAGCATTACCCCAAAATTTCTTCCCCAATAAGTTGTATCCATCAAAACAACAACAGCCCTAGGTTTCTTTTCAGAAATACTGACCAGATACAAATCTATTTTTCTCTGAATAGTTCTGCTGGAGCAACCATATTTTTCTGCGAGCTGCTTGTAGGTTTGTTTTCCTTTGGAGTATTCTTCGTAAATATCCTTCGGAGCCGGTTTTTTCCCTCCGGTGAAACAAGTATTACAAGCCAAACATTTGTACCGTTGTTTGCCTAATCGTTGACCATATTTTCGAGTTATGGTGCTATCGCAATTTTCGCATTTTTTTTATTCAAAGCCTTTGATTTACCGCAAAGCTATATAGAATAAAGGTTTCAAAGCTTTTTATCAACCATTTTGTCTATTACCCCTAAATTCCCGATAAAAACCCAATCTCCATGAATATCTTCAATTAAATGATTATTTATTTCCATCTCTTTCTCCAGGTAAGATGCAATAGGATAAAAATTTAAATGCAAATCCATTGTGTAAAAATAGTATCTCTGTCTAGGAACTACAATCATTATTTGCTTTTTCGCGACTCTTTTCATTTCAATAATCGCACTTTTAACATCTCTTAAATGCTCAATAGTATGGTGACAAGTTATTATGTCTATACTCTTATCCTCAAAAGGCAGCTTATAAATCGACCCTTTTACATACTTGGCAGTCGTTAAATTCTCTAGATCATCTTTCAAATCACAACCAAAAAGATTTAAATCACTCTTCTCCTTTTCTAAATAATTCAACCAATATCCACGACCGCATCCTACGTCTAACAATGTTTTAGCGTTTTTATCAATTTGAGATATCATTAAATTAATACTGCTATTATTCAGATCAGTTGGCCTATCTTCTGCCATGGATGTAATATTTCTGTAAATCTCGGAGAATTCAAAATCGGTTAAATTATATGCAGTAGTTTTAAAGTCCATATATTTTTCAATATTTTTCCCTTTATACCAAACATAAAACATTGGATACATAAACCATCTTGCATCTCGTAATTTTGGTGGGAGATATTCATCTAAAATATTCCGAATAAAATTTGTAACTACTCTATTCATTTAAAATGATTTTAATTTGAATTATAAAATTCTTTACCGATTATTGGAGGGAGCAATCCAATAAAACTAGTTCGTAAATATAGTTATTCGATTGTTAGCCCAAGCATTGATGATGCATCATTTTTATGCGATATATAGGCTCCACAGAAATTCGGCCATTTGGAATAAGAAATCTCCAAGCCTTTGAATGTCTTAATGCAAAACGACATTTAGATTAAGTTAACACTAAAAATACTTTAGGAAATAGGTATATCAATACCTTCATTATAACTATTTATGAGATTTTGATTTAACCTTATACAATACATTTTGCTTTTTATGATAATTGAACGATCGGTAAACCAATCCCCAAAAACCTATCCCCAAAAGTATTAACCCCAATAATAATAGTGCCCGTGCAATGAATGGAAATTGATCTGCGCTAACCAACAAGAAAAATCCAGAAAAGAGCAAGCTAGAAACAGTTATCGTGAACAAAGACCATAAAAGTGAACTATATGTTAGACCATCAAATGCATAGAGCAATTTTCGTTTGAAGGTCCACTGAGATTTGCCTACTTTTCGCGACATTCTCTCATATGGCAAAAACACAATCGGCAATTTCAATTTCACAACATCGCCTTGAATAAATCTTCCGCCTTTATCTATGGAGTTAAACGCCAATAAAGCAGATCGGTCGAGAAGGAGAAAATCGAAACCCCCTTTGGGAATTAATGGATAAATCAGCTTCATTGTGCCGTAAAAAATTGCAGAGAAAAACTTATCGATAAACCGGTCTTCCCTCGATTTTCTATGGCAGATCGTAATTACTGAACCTCTTTCCCACGAGCGAATCATTTCTAAAATCATCTCAGGTGGATCTTGCAAATCGGCCGACATAACTATTGAAGCATCCCCATTGCAGGATCTAAGTCCTGCAACAATCGCTGCAACCTGTCCATAATTTTTATCAAAAGATAAATACCGAACTCTTCGATCTATTTCACTTAACTGTTGAATAATTTCAAATGATCCATCATCCGATCCATCGTCAACAAAAAGCAATTCTAGAACAAGTTTTGGAAGACCAATAAATACTTTGGATACAATTTGATAAAGTGTTTCTAAAGTTGCTTCGTTTCGAAAAACGGGTACTACAATTGAAATCTTTTCCATCCTGTTCATTTCAATCGGGCAGGAACACCCACAACTCTATGACCTGAAGGAATTGAACGATTTACAACAGCGCCTGCACCAATCACACAATTATCACCAATTTCGACTTTCGGTAAAACTATCGCTCCTGATCCAATAAACACAGACTTACCAATCTTAGATGCACCTAACAAAGTTACTCCTGGCGAAATTTCTGTAAATTCTCCAATTGAAACATCATGCGTGATGAGGGAATTTAAATTTATGAGGCAACCTTTTCCAATGATTGACGATGGTTCAATAACTACATTTTGCAAAATACAACAGCCGATTTCGATAGTTACCTCGAAAGATGAAATTGAGGAAGTTGGATCAATAAGTGATATTGGTTCAGCTCCAAGATCGGAAAATTTTTGATGGATATTAAATCGATTGAGAGGGCCGCCAACGGCATTTACGAAACGCAAATCTCCCAAGTTGAAATAATCTGTAAGCTCTTTCTCTGATCGAAGTACGCGGAAATTTCTTGCGATGAGTGATATAGTATCCTTGCTATAATCGTCGTAAAAAACAACGTCATTTATTAAGCCCAACCGCTCAATTATAGGTAGTATTTGTTTGGCAAAACCACCTGCGCCAACTATCAACATAATTGAGTACGAATACAATCAGAAATAATTCGAACCTGTTCCATAGCTAAATCAGGATAAAGCGGGAGGCATAAAACCCTTTTAGAAACATCTGTTGCGTAATCGTTTTCTAGATTGTTTGTGACATAAAGGAGGGTATTTAAAGAAGGGTAAAAGTACCTACGAGGCATTATTTGTTTATCATTAAAGGCTTTGACAACTTTCAGAAGATCGTCTTCGGTATTAAATACAATTGGATAATAGGCAAAGTTATATTTTGTTGTTCCAGGTTGAATTTGCAAATATTGAATGGGAATACCAGCTAAACTGGATGTGTAAAAATCGGAAAGTGTCTTACGAGTTTCAATGATGTGGTCGATTTTAGGAAATAGGCATAATCCCATAGCAGCTTGGAATTCTGAGCTTTTCCCATTTATACCAACACCATAAAACGCTTCTGGACC
>CAXNGM010000108.1:0-7305 GCA_964201695.1 Bacteroidia bacterium
ACAGCCATGAAGAGCATTACAGCAACGCTTCCGGTTAGATATTTCGTATATTTTTTCAATCAATTACAAATTCGAATTCGGTCAAACGGGTGTCTTTACGTTAAAGTACTTTCAAGGTTTGCTTGATCATATCTTCAACGCTAAGTTCCTGTTCAACCGATTTTATTACTTTATCGAGTGCCTTTTCTGCATTTATTTTTGGGAAACCGAGTAAAGTTAGTGCCGTTAACGCTTCAGATCGCACCGTATTGTGTAAGCCCGCAAAAAGTTCTGGACTAATAGAATCACGATCAAATTTACCTTTCAAATCAACCAAAATGCGTTGTGCTGTTTTTTCACCAATGCCTTTCACATTTTTCAATGTATTGACATTATTCGTTAAAACGGCTTCAGCAATTTCGGAGGCATTTAGCGAGGACAAGATCATACGCGCAGTTCCTGCTCCAACACCAGAAACATTTATCAAAAGACGAAAAGTTTCGCGCTCCGTTTTACTTGCAAATCCGAACAGCACATGTGCATCTTCACGCACAGCTAAATGGGCATAAAGCAAGCAATTGTCGGGGTTAGTTATTTGTGAGAATGTGGTCAATGAAATATTCAAAATATAGCCAACTCCTCCGCAATCAATGACTGCGTAAGTGGGTGTTTTTTCTATGAGTTTACCGCGAAAATAATCGTACATAATTTTCTAAGATTGATTTTGTGCATCAACAACAGCAAGCGTTACCATGTTTACTATTTCACGAACGGAACTTCCTAATTGTAGAATGTGAACGGGTTTTTTCATTCCCAATAACAAAGGTCCAATGGCTTCGGATCCGGCTAATTCTTGCATGAGTTTGTATGCAATATTTCCAGCTGCTAAATTGGGGAAAATCAAGGTATTTACTTTGTTATCGACCAAACACGAAAATGGAAACTGCTCTTTCAGCATGTTATTATTCATGGCAAAGTTTGCTTGTAACTCACCATCAACAATTAAATCGGGTCTGCGTTCATGAAGAATACGAGCAACTTCACGCATTTTAATAGCATCAGCACCTTCGGCCGATCCAAAGTTTGCATAAGAGAGCAAAGCAATTTTAGGAACAATATTCAAATTGCTAACTGCTTCAGCTGTAAGAATCGTTATGTCTACAAGTTCTTCGGCTGTTGGATTAATATTTACTGTTGTATCGGAGAAAAATACAGGCCCGTTTTTCGTCATGATAATATACAAACCGGCCACCCGACTAACGCCCTTCCGAATGCCAATTACTTGCAATGCTGGTTTTACCGTTGCGGGATATTTTCTTGTTAATCCGGAAATCAATGCATCTGCAGCACCAGTTCGAACCATCATAGAACCAAAATAATTGCGTTCGCGCATCATCTTTCGTGCTTCAAATAAGGTAAGTCCTCTTCGTTTTCTCACATCGTAAAAAATATCGGCAAACTCATAGCGCAGTTTTTCATTGGAGGAATCCCGCGGATCAATAATTTCAACCCCTTCCATGTTCAACATAAATTCATCACAAATTTCTTTGATACGATTTTTGTCTCCAAGCAAAATTGGAATTCCAATGCCTTCATTATATACAACTTGAGCAGCTTTTAGGATCTTGTAATTATCGGCTTCTGCAAACACAACGCGCTTTGGATTTGTCTTAGCCCGACTTGTTAAACGGTCCATCAAGGTATTGTCAAGTCCCATTCGTTTAATCAACTCTTGCTTGTATGCTTCCATATCAGCAATCGGATTCTTTGCAACTCCAGAATCCATCGCTGCTTTAGCAACAGCGGGTGCAACATAGGTAATTAAACGTGGGTCGACTGGCTTTGGAATAATGTACTCACGCCCAAATTGTAAATTGACAATGTTATACGCCATGTTCACTTGATCGGGAACGGGTTGTTTGGCTAAATCGGCAATGGCATAAACTGCTGCCAATTTCATTTCCTCGTTGATGGTTGTTGCACGAACATCAAGTGCACCTCGGAAAATAAACGGAAATCCTAAAACATTATTCACCTGGTTCGGAAAATCGGAGCGACCAGTTGCGAGAATAATATCTTCACGCGCAGCAATTGCATCTTGATATGGAATTTCGGGATCAGGATTCGCAAGGGCAAACACAATAGGATTCCTTGCCATACTTCGGATCATGTCTTGGTTGACAATATTTCCCTTTGATAGTCCTACAAATACATCAATATCCACAAATGCTTCTGTGAGCGTTTTTCGAGATGTATCGACTGCAAAAAATTGCTTTTGAGAATCTAAATCTGAACGAGAATTACTGATAACTCCCGTGCTATCGCACATCATCAGGTTTTCTTTTTTTACACCCAATTGTAAGTACAATTTAGCGCATGAAATTGCAGAAGCACCAGCACCATTAAACAAAACGCGCACTTCGCCAATATTCTTTCCCGAAATCTCCAACGCATTTAAAAGTGCCGCACCTGTAATGATTGCGGTTCCATGCTGATCATCGTGCATGATCGGGATCTTCAGCGATTCTTTGAGTCTTCTCTCTATTTCAAAACATTCAGGAGCTTTGATATCTTCCAAGTTGATTCCTCCAAATGTTGGGGAAATGGCTTGAACGGTTTCCACAAATTTATCGATATCGGTTGCGTCAACTTCGATGTCAAACACATCGATATCTGCAAATATTTTAAACAAAACACCTTTTCCCTCCATTACGGGTTTGGATGCTTCTGGACCAATGTTTCCAAGTCCTAATACAGCCGTTCCATTCGAAATAACAGCGACTAAATTTCCCTTGGTTGTATATTTATACACATCATCGGGGTTGTTGGCAATTTCCAAACAGGGCTCTGCAACGCCCGGTGAATAAGCCAAAGAAAGATCGCGTTGTGTAGAAGTTGGCTTGCTTGAAATAACTTCAATTTTACCCGGACGACCATTTGCGTGGTAATCGAGGGCTTGTTTCTTTTTGTAATCGTTCATACTCATTTGAAATGCAGTAGGTTGATATTTTCATCTCCCAAACTGAGAACCGCAAAAGTAAAAGAAATCAAGGCAAATTCTGCCCGATTCATAAGGTGGTTTTCAACATTGTTTAGTCGATGAAAAAAATCTATTTTTAAATCTCAATTTATAATTTCAAAGAATGACTAAAATACCTCGTATTGTTGTCTTAACAGGAGCTGGAATAAGCTCGGAAAGTGGAATTAAAACATTTCGCGATAGTGGCGGTTTGTGGGAGGAACATGCCATTGAGGATGTTGCCACACCTGAAGGTTGGAAACGGAATCCCACCTTGGTTTTGGATTTTTATAATCAACGCAGAAAGCAGCTTTTAGAATCGAAGCCCAATGCAGCACATAAAGCACTTGTGAAATTGGCCAAGTATTTTCCGATGCAGATAATTACCCAAAATGTGGATGATTTGCACGAACGCGCAGGTTCAGAAAATGTATTGCATTTACATGGTGAACTGCTGAAAGTGCGAAGCGAGGTTTTTGAGGAATTGGTTTATCCAACTTCGGGATGGGAGTTGAAATTGGGAGATTTATGTGAAAGAGGTACTCAACTTCGACCACATATTGTATGGTTTGGCGAACAAGTTCCCATGATTGAACCTGCCATTGAAATGGTGAAACTGGCCGATATTATTATCGTTATCGGAACATCCTTGCAAGTTTATCCTGCAGCAGGTTTGTTAAATCACGCACCTTACGGGAGTCGAAAATTCTTAGTTGATCCATCAGAAGATCTTCAACCAGATATGTTCCGATTAACACATATTCAAGAAACAGCCGGTAAGGCAATGCCTAAATTGGTGGATGAGTTGATTCGAGAATTTGAACTTTAATGCGATTCAAAAACATCCAGAATTTGCTGATAGATGCGGTCTCTCTTTAAAGCAAGTTTTTCTTCCGCGATAAGTTCAGCACGTTTAAATCCGCCAATGTAATAACGTTGTATCCAAGGCGATGCCGATGCTAAGGAATTGATGATTCCATAATTCAACGCAGAGTGAATTCCCAAAAACAGAAATCCTCCATTTAATAGCAGAGAATTAAGCCCATTTTTAATATCACCCGCATAAAACTGACCAGAACCGGGAAGTATCATACTGAGAATTTTCGCGGTCTTCGGTTTGGGATTTTTGATTCTTACTAAGACTTTAAACAAACTATCAACTTGTGCTATTTTTTTAATCTCATTTTCGGGGATTGCGTTCACAAATGCATTCCTACTTTCCGAAAAATCCAATGATGAAAAATGGGCAATGCCTAACAAGAAATATTTATAATGAAGCGAACTATCGGGTAAGTTGTCGTTTAAATCGTATAAATCGATAAGTGCAATTTGTGTTTTTTTTAGTGTTAATAATCCTGCACATTTTCGTAGTGTGAACCATGATTTTTCATTGTATTCATTGGCTCTTATAGATGCTTGATGATAATAATTAATTGCGCCACTAATATCGTTTTGTGTTAAACGCATTTTGGCTAAATGGTCGAGTGATTGAAGCGCAAATTTGCCATCTCCAAAATACAATACACGCTCAAAAGCCAATGATGCTGTTTTGTAATTCGATAATGCATACTGCTCCATTCCCAATCGAAAAGTCTCGTCTAGGTTTTGGGAATTTCCTGTTGTATAGGAAAGACTAAGGATGAAGAATAAACGCAGCGTTGACTTTCTGATCCAGCTTGTCTGTCTGTCTCTTGTTGTAACGCTTTGCTGATGAAAAAGCTCCATAAACATTTCCTAAATAAAATCCAGTTGCAAGGGTTGCGTAAATCCAGCCATAGGTGCTTTTGGTTCCTTTGTCCTGAAAGCCACGAATAGCCTGATAACCCGAAACTCCAATGGAAAGCATACTGAAAATACCATCAATGTAATCGTGGGTGTAAAATTTACCTGTTCCAGGAACAATTGCCGACATCGCCAATGCTAAACCAGGAGATTTGCGTTTTTGCATGCTCCCTTCTTTGCTAAGCTCTTTGGCAATCATGATTGATTTTTCATCAGAAGATAATCCAAAAAGATAGGCTTCAGAATGTGTATAATCGTGATCAATCAAATAACTAAATGCCTGATAATACTGCTTCTTGTCGGTTTCAAATGTTGGACTCGATGCAATAAAATCGCGGGTTAATTGCGTTTTCTTATCCGCTAATAATGTGAATGCAAAGTAGTTGTCGAAGGGTTTTTTTATCGTTCGTACATCGGGGTAAAACGACAAAATCCGTTTGTTCCCTAATGCAAACTCCTTATTCAGTGTGTAACAACTAATGAGTGTCTCACGCAGTGAATCGTTTGCTGGTTCGAGAAATAAAAGTCGTTCGGTTTCAATTGCTGCAAGTGAATACTGACCCGAATGCATTAAATAATCGACAAATTCTTTGGAGCGTTTTTCGTCGTACAGATTTTGACTTGATGCCTGAAAGCAGCAAAAACATGAAATAATGAAGAGGATGTTGCGCATCAGGGATTATCTATCAATAGGTTTTTTTCTGGATCGAAGGTGTATTTTTGTGGACTCAATCCATTGCAACGATGTAAGCGATCAAACGTGGCAAGCATGCCGATTAGGGGGCCTTTCTTTTTTATCGCAAGCATTCCATACTCAGAACATGAGGGACTGAATGAACATTTGTTATTGTCTTGTGAAGAAATGGCGAATTTATAAAACAGGAAAAGCCCTGAAAATAAATACTGGATTTCGTTGGTATTATTCTTTGCAAAAGTGTAATCAGCACGAACATGCGGTTTGTGGAAACTTTGCCTTTGTTCTGCAATGGAGAAACTTTGGGCTTGAGCACCCAAACTACTTAGCAGGAATAGGGAAGTTATAAAGCGTATCATCCTTAAGTTCATTGATGCGCAGGTTTTTAAAGGTAGATATTTTAGTCTCTTTGCCACCTAGTTTATAAAGTGTTTCTATGATTTCGGAAGGGAATTCAATACCAGAAACTTTCAGATATCCCTTGAAGATTTGTTTTTTTACTAACTCGTTTTTTGGAGTGTAAAATGCAACCCCAACGAGTCTTCCATCTTTTTTAGATACGATAATCTTACCAGTCACTTTCGCCATCCGTTTGTCTGGAAGCCAAGTGGTTAAAACCATGTCACCCGATTTTTCTACTTTGTTGAGTGTGTAATATGATTTCTCTAAGCCGAAATTATTTAGGTTGTTTTGAAGTGCAAATTCAAAAATTGTGGAGGATGGCAGCATAGGAACGAACTGCCTAGAAACTAATTTGCCTTTTGCAATGCGGTTAAAAACGGTGTCAACAATTACCCAATCTTCTTTTTCGGGGAAGGTAACGTGGTAAACCAATTTCTTAAAGGTTCGGTCGTATAGAACCGAACCCATCGTTAGGCTCATTTTCCCATCATTGAATTTCTCTTTGATTGAGAAATCTGCTCGCATCCTAAAATAGTGTTGCCCAACTGAAAAATTGGGCAACACTAAATAAAATACTAGTAAAAGGAAGAAACCATTAAGTTTCTGTTTGTTCATTAAATTTATAATGCAAATAATGATGCACCTACTATAACAACATAAACAACATAAATTAAAATCACAACACCTTCAACAACAACACATCCAGTGAATGCTTTTTTAGTTTCCTCGCGATCATCTGATACAAAATAAACAATAGCAATACCAGCTACTCCAAAGCATGCACCCCATGCAAATGAAGGGATTCCCAAAGGTGGTTCGCCACGAAGCGTTGATAAAACACCCAAAATGTCGCTCGAATTATTTAAATTCTGAACCAATGGGTTGTTGGTGTTGATTTCAGAAAGAGTCAAGCCTTCGTTCGCTTCAACAAACTGCTCAAGTTCGTTCAATTGTGCAAATTCAGCATTGATTTCTTGATCATCAACTTTGAAAAGATCTGCATTTTCAGTGGCATTACCAATGTTAAATGCTAACGCAAGAAGCGCAGTAAATAATACTTTTTTCATAAGTGTAGTTTTTTTCTTCGGGAACAAATATAGAATGTTTGTTATAAAAACTATATCATTCAATAAAAATCGAATGATTTTTTTTCAACAAGCTAAAAATTGCTTTGCGAAAAAATAAATCAAGCTTTATTGGATTCGTTCAATTTTTTAGACGCTTTCTTTCCATAAAATACCAGCAACAATATCGGCATCAATACCAACTCAGAAATTAACGCAAAAATTAAGGTGAGTGAAATCATCATCCCAACATAAAAAGTGCTTTTGAAATCACTCAGCATTAACGTGGCAAAACCAGCTGCAATGACCATGGCAGTTAAAATCATGGCTTTGCCGGTAGAAAAATAAGTTACACGAATAGCCAT